>JAETSS010000048.1 GCA_021769545.1 Eubacterium sp. | reverse complement strand
AAGAATCCGCCTGCCCATGCAGGAGTGAAATTTATATATACTCCCAGCTCGGCAGCACGTTTCCTGTCATCGGGATGCGTCAGCTCACAGTGAAGGAGAGTGACTCTTATATCGAAGTCACGACCCTTTTCCTTCTCCGTTCTGCGGGCACGTTCCACTGCATTGAGAGAAGACCGGAACGACCTGTCCCCCACCAGATGGATCTGTATATTTATTCCTTCCTGATTGAGCCTTTCGAAAACCGTCGTCAGTTCATCCTCCGACATATTCATCATCCCGTAATTTTCGGGATCGTTCACAAATGGTTCCAGTACAGCTCCGGTACCAAGCTCGTTGGTACCGTCAAGAAAGTATTTTATCGTATCCACGTATATATAATCGTCGGCATACTTATCGTGCCATTTCTTTGCGGTGGCGATGGCCTCCTCCAGCTCATCGAAGCCGGTCATCAGCGGCATGCCATGATAATAGTGATTGAGCCTTCCCTGCCTTTTCAGTTCCTTCAATCCCGTAAATACCTCTTCGGATTCTGTGAATCCATCCAGTATCCCGCATACTCCGTAGTCCGTAAATCTATCGAGAACGGGAGCAAGGGTTTCCGGATCCGATTCCGATGGCGGAGTCCAGCCTATCTTATCATACATTTTATCGATATCATGTCTGAACTCAAAGGCTCTTTCCTCCACTATGCCGTTGGGCACGTTGCCGCCTTCGAAGCGTTCATAATTGCACGATGTGGTGGGATCGTACGGAACGTTTTCGTCGATCTCCATCAATTCAAGCATTTTGCTGTTTACGAGACAGCGGTGAAAGTTCATATCACACAGCAGTACCGGTCTGTCAGATATGTACTTATCCATAAAATATCTGTCAGCATATTTGACATCCATCAGATGAGTCGGGCATGAATACGCATATATGTACGGTACCTCTTCTTTCGGATGAGCGGAAGCATAGTCTCTGACGATCTCCATTATCTCGTCTATGGAGCTGTATTCCCGCTGCTCCAGAAGCAGACACCAAAGCGTCTTTGCCGCTGACACTACATGAGTATGGCTGTCGAGAAACGCCGGTATCACCAGCTTGCCTTCTGCATCTATCTCCGTCATGCCTTCTTCAGTGCGCCACTGGCTGTATGAGCCTACATAATCTATGGTCTTATCTTTTATCGCGATGCAGTCGGCCCAGAGCAGCTGCTTATCAGCTGTCCAGACCTTTGCATTTTTTATTAAATAGTTTTTCATTACTCTCGTCTCCCTAAACTAGTCCTTCTATTATTTATTACACTACACTGTAAATTTGTTCTTTTTGGAAGTTGCCACTGCTCTCATGATAGTTGCGATAGCAAGTACCACTGTCATTACCAGCCAAGGGATCTTGTATCCGCCGGTCATATCGAACATCGCTCCTACTACTGCCGCTCCGAAGATGCCGCCTACAGCGATGAGCATATTCATGTAGCTGATGAATTTCTGTATTTCCTTCTCTCCGCATATGTATGTCATGATAAGAGGTGATACAGTATTGACAGCAGGAACTCCGAATGCATACAGTACGATGGTAGGGTACATGAGTCCAGGGATATCCGCTACCAGAGCATATCCCAATGTAGCCAGTGCAAAGAATGCACATGTTGCCACAGCACCGATCTGTACTCCGAATTTGTCTATCGCCCATCCTATGATAAGGTTTGTTGCTATCATCAGTATAGAGGTCAGTGAAGAAATGAATGTTGCGATAGTCGGTGAATTTCCTGCCATGATGAGAGTAGGTATACCGTGCTGTAATTCAGAGCTGGATGCAACAACAAGCAGCACGCATGAAATCAGAGCGACCCATACGGCAGGCTTTCTCAGTCCTTCTTTTGCCGTGTATCCCGGTATAGCGTTAGGATCCACAGGACCGGCTTCTACAGCTTCTTCAGTATCTCCCATTCTTGCAATACCTTTTTCTGCAGGGCTCCATACTGCAAACTTTGCCATAAGCGGCAGACATACCAGTATACCTGCTGCGCAGAAGAGATATCCGCCTCTCCATCCTGCATTCATGATTACCATATTTAAAATATTGATGATTCCCATACCTATCAGCGATACACCTCCTATATAGAAGCTCATCGCTTTTCCTCTTACCTTCGGTCCGAACCAGTTGCTTACCAGTATCGTGCATGGTGTCATAGTACATGCTCCGAAGCATATTCCCTGCAGGATCGATAAAGCGTAGAAATGCCATACCTGTGTACTAAAGGAAAATCCTATGAATGATAACACACCTAAACAGCCTGTTATTATCATTATTTTTTTGATATTGTTTTTATTGAGTTTTCTTGAAATAACGTATAGAGTGATGATGTTTACTATCGATAAAATAGAGATATATAACGAGAAAGAACCTACAGGTATGCCTAATTCCATCGTTACAGGGATCATGAATACTCCTGATGTGGAAATGATACCGTTATAAATAAGCGTTCCTGTCAAAGCCGACAATATAAGGATGTACCATCCGAAATAAATCTTGCCGTTTTCATCTCTCAACTTCATTTTGTTAGTCATAATTTTTTCCTCCTAACAATTCCCTCCTAAATAAAGATTTCTGAGCCGCTCGTCTTTTTATGCCCTTATGCTACTCCTGTTTTTTATCGGTAACAACCGTCGTTTTTTGTCATTAAAACTTATTTTTAAATAATATTTGACGGCGTTTGGATTTTTTAATATACTATCCGCATAAGGAGGAAACTGAAATGCGCAAGATAAACAAGATCCTCGATATCGACGATCAGCCCGTGAGATACATAAACGACTCACCTGTGTCCATCGAAATATGCAACATCCACCATACGCCGGTGCATATCCATAAGTCCGCCGTCGAGCTGATATACTGCCTCGAAGGACAGATATCCATCCACTGCAACCACGAATTCATAACCCTTTCCAAAGGGCAGATCTTCACCGTGGATTTCGAAGATGTCCACTGCCTCTATTCCGATGTGGACAATCTGCTTATCATCATGCACATCGATCTTAAGAAACTCGACAAACCGTGGAGTTTCATGCAATACGTATATCTGGCATGTGAGGACAACAGCTGCGCACCTTACCAGAAGGAATACCTGCAGGAAATAAAAAATATGGTCCTCGCATCGGCATACATTTACACCAAGAAAGATACCCTTACCGACTGCGAGAGCTATTCGGTCTCCAACAAGATCGTAAACATCCTTCTGGATCATTTCGACTGGTTCAACTACATAAATGTCTATCCCAATAAAAACGATGAGATCCGCGAGAGGTTTCAGGTCATCTCGGCCTACTGTCAGGACAACTATGCACGCAAGATAACCATAGGAGAATTGGCCGAAGCCGTTCATATCAACGAAAATTACCTGTCTCAGTTCATCCGCAAATCTTCCTTTGGAAGTTTCAGCAATATGCTGGGATACATCCGCTGCTTTGCCGCCCAGACGCTTCTCCTTACCACAGAGCTGTCGGTCATAGACATATCCGATCGCTGCGGATTTTCCGATGATAAATATTTTTACAAGCACTTCAAGCTGGCATGGGGCAAAACGCCGTCGGAACATCGCAGGTGGTACAAGGATTACATAAAGGAACCGGACAAAATAACCGTCATCTCCAATGAGCAGGCATTCAAGATACTGGAACCCTACGCCGCCGAATATTTCGCGGAGCATATACTGTCGAAATGATGCTAAGCCTGTGGCTTTCAGCGATCATCACCATATTCGGCTCACGCCGCAGAAATATCCGCCTGCATATATTGCAACCGGAGGAATTTCTTGATAAAATGATTTAAGTATGCAGCTACCAGGCTGCTATTTAAAAAACCCGGAAAGGAGACGCATCCTGCATAATGCTGCAGGATCGCAAAATAAATATGGACTACAACAAACTGGCGGAACTTCTGTTTCCACATATAGACAAGACTCCCGACGATTACGAAAAGCTGTATCCCAGGAGAAATATGCCCGAGGGCGCCATGGTCACAAGGCTGGGACCGAGCCCGACGGGATTCATCCATCTGGGAAATCTATACGGAGCTTTCGTTGATGAACGTCTGGCACATCAGTCCGGCGGCATCTTCTACCTGCGTATCGAGGACACCGACGACAAGAGATACGTTGAAGGCGCGGTGGAGACCATCATCACATCGCTGAAATTCTTCGATATAAACTTCGATGAAGGCGCTCTGCTGGACGGTGAAAAGGGCGATTACGGACCTTATTTCCAGAGCAACAGAGGCGAGATATACCAGTGCTTCGTCAAGGATCTTGTAAAGCAGGGGCTGGCTTATCCGTGCTTCCTTACGGAGGACGAGCTGGCAGAGATCAGAAGCGCTCAGGAGGCCGCCAAGGAAACTACCGGCATCTATGGAAAATATGCGGAAAAGAGCAGAAATCTTTCCTATGAGGAGATCGAAGAAAATATAAAGGCGGGCAAGCCTTACGTCGTAAGACTCAAGTCCTCCGGCAATCACGATCTTCCGTCGGAAGAAATCAGACACATCAAGGTGGAGGACGCCATCAGAGGCACTCTTTCCATGCCGGAAAACGATCAAGATGTCATCATCCTCAAGGCTACGGGAATCCCGACATACCATTTCGCTCACGTTATCGACGATCACTTCATGAGGACCACTCATGTCGTAAGGGGCGAAGAATGGCTCATGTCTCTGCCTATCCACGTGGAGCTGTTCGAAAAGCTGGGCTTTGAAATGCCTGTATACTGTCATACGGCGCAGCTTCTCAAGCTGGACGACGGCAACAAGAGGAAGCTGAGCAAGAGAAAGGACCCTGAGCTTTCGCTGGATTATTACAGACAGGAAGGCTACCATCCGCAGGCTGTAAAGGAATACCTGCTGACTATCCTCAACTCCAACTTCGAGGAATGGCGTATAGCGAACCCTGATGCTCCTATCGACGAATTCAAATTCACTACGGAAAAGATGAGCAGCGGCGGCGCACTCTTCGATCTCAACAAGCTCAACGATGTATCGAAGGATGTTCTCGTAAAGATCCCTGCTTCGGAGCTTTGCAGCTTCATGACTGAGTGGGCAAGGGAATTCAAGCCTGAGATCCTGCCGCTCTTTGAGGGAAATGAAGAATATATCGAAAAGATCCTCGATCTGGGAAGAGACGGCAAGAAGCCTCGTAAAGATCTGATTTACGGCAAGCAGATATTCGAATTCATCAGCTATTTCTTCGACGATTATTTCAGGATCGAAGATACGATACCTGAAAATGTCAGCGACGAAGATGCTGTGGAGATCCTGAGAAGATATCTGGATTCCTACGACCACAGCGATGATCAGAGCCAGTGGTTCGATAAGATCCGCGCTATCGCAGTAGATATGGGATATGCCGGCAAACCTAAGGATTACAAGAAAAATCCAGACGACTACAAGGGTCATGTGGGACATGTCAGCACCGTTATCAGGATCGCAGTAATGGGCAGAAGCCAGTCACCTGACGTATGGGAGATACAGCAGATCCTAGGTGAGGAAAGGACGAGAGACAGGATCGCAACGCTGATCAAATAGTAACACCGAAAAAAATACAGACCATGACATTACGGAAAACCACCGTCAATGTCATGGTCTTTTTATTGATTTTTTCTGCCGCTTTATTAGCCTCCACACGATATAAGTAGGGCGCCGGACAGACCGCAAAATGCAATATTGAGTATTTTTTGCAATCATATTTGGATTCAGGGATCGTGATTGTAAAATCCAATGGGCTGCAGCACTATTCTGAGCCCAAATACTGCGAAAAATCCGTTTTCATGCCTGACAGTACATAATCATGGCCCTTGATCGTTGAAAAAAGTACAATCATGCTTTCAGATTTCAAAAGTAATTGTACTTTTTATCACATTCTTTGAAAATCATGATCAGAAATCCCATCCTGCTACTTTAACTCAACTCTCTCATATATCCGGTAGATCACCGGCTGCAGCACCAGACATACCACAGCATATACAGGAATTATCACGGCTGCCGTCGTCATTACCTTTCCACCGATTTCTATAAGTCCCGCTTCTTTAATATCTATATATATCTCCAGCAACTGATCCGGAAAAAAAGAGCATACTGCAGGCAGTATGATTATCCTGCTTAAAAACGGAAGAGCGCACAATACGATAAATGGTACGATAATGGCCGTAGAAGTAGACCTTGTCAAAGCTGATACCAGCATGGCAAGGGAGGAAGCCAACATAGTTCCCACATATCCTCCTGCCACGATCAGCAGATAAGCCTGCAAAAATGTGATATTGTAGACGCTTCTCCACATATCAAGCTGTATTAGGCAGCCTGCTCCGTCCACACCCAGTACAGCAAACACCATAGCTGTATACAGCAGCACGAAAACCACATACAGCACCGAAACAATACAAACACCTGCGCTTATTTTAATCAAAATGCCTTTGTTTCGTCCCAATCTGGTGGAGAAAAAAACGGAATCAGCTTTCGTTTGAAACTCATCGGAAAAAATCCCCGACACAAGAAAACCTATCACAAGTGCAAGCAGCAGAATGAATGTGGATATATTCTGCAGAAGCGCGATCCATCCATCTGCATATTTATAATAAAAAGGCGTCTCAAGCTCTTCATACTGATCTATCAAAAAATTCCGCTGTGCATCCGTAAAAGTCTCCTCTCCCGAATCCAGCCATTCCTCTAAAGCGGTTATCCTTCTTTGATAAATACTGCCGACTTCCTCCTTAGATATGTTGTCAGCCGCAAAAGCATCATAATCCCTGTATTTACTAAATGCAACATTGATGATATCAAGAATTCCGCTCATTCCCTGTTTCTTCGCATAGGCCCTGTCCTGCCGGGTGATATCATCCGATAAGGCTTCTTCCGAATTGTTTATTTGCCTGTTCTCTTCGAGGACTTTCCTGAGTACGTCTTCCGTAAGATATCCTTCCCAGGCATTTTTCTCTTCCCTTAGATTTTTAGCCGCCGAGAATCCCACTGAATGCTCTCCGTTTTCATCGATATACTCGACTCTGTTAATGGTGAGAAGAGATGTTGCGATAAGTATCACCGCCAATAGCATGACAGCTATTTTGCTTTTGGATCTCGAAAACACCTTTTTTATCTCAAATCGTAACACTGTCATCACCTGCCTTTTCTCCGAAATAATACAAAAATACGTCTTCCAATGTCGCTTCGACTTTTATGGCTCCGACAAAGGGCTTTTCATGAGAAATGATGCGCAAAAGTACACCGCCCGGCTCTGCTTTCATGTTGGATATCTTATACCTTCTCATCAAGAGCGGCACTGCGGATTTTTCTGCAAAACATTCCCATACCGTTTCCGTCATAGAGCTTATGATCTTGTCTGCAGTGCCTTTTTGCACGAGCTTTCCGTCCTTCATCATCAGTATCTCCCGTGCTATATATTCGATATCGGAAACTATATGAGTGGACAGGAGCACCAGCCGGTCCGCTGAAAGCTCGCTTATCAGATTACGGAATCGTATCCTTTCATTCGGATCGAGCCCTGCCGTCGGCTCGTCTAATATCAATATCTGTGGATTATTGAGCATGGCCTGAGCTATGCCCACCCTGCGTTTCATTCCCCCTGACAGCTTTTTCATTTTTTTGTGTGCAGCACCCGAAAGTCCGACTCCCGCCATCAGACCTTTTACACGCCTTTGGGCTATAACCGGACTTATTCCCTTAAGCGCTGCGATATAAAGCATATAATCCTGCACCGTGAATTCAGGATAAAATCCAAATTCCTGAGGTAGATATCCAAGAAGCCTGCGGTATTCGCCGTCCATGGCGAATATGTCTCTGCCGTTATATCGAATCGTCCCGTACGTAGGCCTCATCAGAGTACAAAGCATTCTCATCAATGTGGTCTTTCCTGCACCGTTTACTCCAAGCAGACCGTATACACCGCTTGTAACAGTCAGGCCGATGCCGTCTACAGCGGTGAAATCCCCAAATTTCTTCGTCAAACCATTAAGCTCTAATTTCATCAAACGACACCTCCAGATATTTATCGCAGCTTTTTAAAATACGAAAAACAGTAACGGCCAGAAACAATATCGCAACACCCAATAAAGCGATCCATACAGGAACGGTGATGATGTTATATATTCTTTCATTCACAACGATAAGCAACCACACGGCACTCCATACCATGCAAAGGATGACAGACATGGTCTCATTTAAGGAACGTCTGCTGCATAATATTCCGAAGCAGATACATGCAGTAACGCAGAGAGGAAAAAGAAACTGAATCACCATTTCCGAAATTCCGATAGGAAACCGTACAGCAGCAGTTACAAAAAATACGGTTATCAGCAAAGTATCGGCAATGCCAAACAGCAGCATACGTGCTGCATATACCTGTTTAAGGGAATAATATGACGAGACTTCTATCTCCATACTTCCGCACGAGCGGTTTTTCCATAGCTCGGGAATGATAAAAATGACAAACAGGCATGATACGATCCCCATACTTCTCCTTATATAAAGCTCATCCTGCATCGATGTCAAAG
>JAETSS010000414.1 GCA_021769545.1 Eubacterium sp. | reverse complement strand
TCCAGAGGAAGATGTCAACAGGAACTCCGCCTGAGAAGAAATCGATCAGCGAATAATCGTTGTTGTCAACAGGAACGTTGAGTCCCAGTGCGTTGAGCAGTCTAACGAAATAGTTGGAGAACGCCATAGCCTCCGAAGCACCGATACCTATCTGTGCCAGAGTGTAGTTCCAGCTTTCGAAAACCGCAACGGGATAATTGATCGCTCTCTTTGCAAATGAGTATGTACCACCGGCCAGCGGAAGTGCAGCACCCATTTCACCATACATTGCGCATGGGAAAAGAATGAGCAGGAATGAGATGACAGATGCTACGATTACAGTACCGCCCATGAGTCCAACGATCTGTGAACCTACTGTGAACAGGCCTACGCCTATTACAGCTCCGGCTGTAATGGTAACACATTCTGCAAGCCCTAAAGATCTGTTTAGAGTTTGGGCTTTAGCATTGTTTTCCATAAAAAACCCTCCTTAAAAAATAAAAGAATAATATAAATTATAAATCTGTTTGATTTATATGTACGTTTTTATATATACGCTGTTAATGCGCATCCTGATCGTCGTGCATCTGCACGTCCGAAGGCTCGTCCTTTTGCTTTGCCTGTGCGTTATTTTCCGCCTGTGCCGCCTGCTCCTGTGCGGCCCGCGTATATTTGCGGTGCTTGTAGTACGGAAACAGGAACACCAGAGTCGCGATGTTGAAGGTCAGCCACATTCTGAGACAGAAGAGAGGCAGTCCCTCGAATTCACCGGGCTCGGCTATGATCAGAGGTCTGACGGCAAGTATCGTAGATGCGATGAAGCACAGCGCCGGAAGCACCAGACCTATGTACGGGTTGCGGCGTTCGCACAGCGACTGCTGCAGTCTGATTATCAGATACATGGCGATAAGCGCGGTAGGCAGCGCTATTATCATTGTGTCGGGATCCATTCCCTGTAATACCTGCATGGTCCGTAGTCCTCCTGATGTTATTGATATTCATGATATTCACTTGTGAATATGGTAACTATGAATACT
>JAETSS010000047.1 GCA_021769545.1 Eubacterium sp. | reverse complement strand
TTGCGGTGCTGTTTCTATTCGTTGATTTTCTTTAACTTGATGCGGCGGCTATTTGGATTTTTCCTTCAACGGTTCTTTAAAAGCCTTACGCCATCTTGCTGCAGCTCTTTCTATCCTCTTCCCGCCTATAACCTTTGGATCGAATCCTGCATTCCTGAATATCTGAGTAGGACCTATGCCCTTACGATATTCCTCGATAAAATGCTCCTTGAATTCGTCCGAATACAATATTCGGATCTCATTCACGTTAACCACAAAAGGGTTCTTTTTTAAATTCTCTATTTCTTCTTTGGTAAATTTGTCCTTTGCCATATGCTTTCTTCCCCTTATATTTTTTCTTATACGATCAAAATTTTAGGTTACCCCCTAAATCCTACAATTTTCTACTATTTTCTACTATTATACCATGCACCGAAAAAACAGCAAGTGATTTTTTTTACTAACCGACAAATTTCACCATCAATGCCCGTATCATCTGCTTTCTGCCTGCTCTACCGCAGCCTGTATATCCTTGATCTTAGCGCTGATACCATACGCTTCTATGCTCTTTCTATTGGCGGTGCCATGAGTCAGGCACGCCGCTCCGCCTATGCACCCGCCTTCACAGACCATGCCCTCGATGAAGTTATTGGGCAGCTTTCCCTTGTTCGCCCTAAGCAGAGCTATCCTGCACTGGTCTATGCCGTCGCATACGATAGGATCGACCTTTACATCGTCTCCCAGCCTTTCACTGACTGCCTCGGTCACCGCATCTGCCACTCCGCCGGATCTTGCGAAATTCCTCCCGAAGCACGACGCAGTGTTGAGATCCGTTTCAGGAAGCTCCTCGACTATTATGTCCTTGCTGTCTATGAGGGCCTGCAGTTCCTCAAAAGTCAAAACGTAATCGATATACTGCCCTACCTGCGGGTCTTTTATCTCGCCCTTCTTGGCGGTGCATGGTCCGATAAATACCACTTTGGCCTCGGGATCATATTGCTTTATCAGCTTTCCCGCAGCTCCCATAGGGGAAAGATTGTGGGAAATATGCTGCTCCATATCAGGGAACTGCGTCTTTATGTATTTCACGAAGGCAGGACAGCACGACGACGTCATGAGTTCCTTTTCCTGCAGCTCCGCAGCTTCGCTGTATGCCACTATGTCCGCGCCCAGGGCAGCCTCCTCCACAGCATAAAAGCCCAGCTCCCTGATGGCCGTTATCACCTGTCCCGGCTTGGCATAGGTGAACTGACTGGCTATGGCAGGCGCCACTATTGCATACACCTTGAATTTTCCATTGTTTTCACTGGTCATGATGGTCTTTATCACATCCGTTATGCTGGAAACGTCGAGAGTCGCTCCGAAAGGGCACTGATACACGCAGGCCCCGCAGGCTATGCACTTTTCACTGTCGATGGTGGCTGCTCCGCCGTCCTGAGACATATGTATGGCGTCCACCTTACACGCCTTCTCGCACGGACGCTTGAAATTGGCGATAGCGCTGTATGGACATACATCGGCACACTTCCCGCACTCGACGCATTTCTTCTTATCTATATGAGCGATCTGTTCATCATCAAAGGTTATGGCTCCCAGCTTGCATGCGTCTGCACATCTGTGGGCCACACAGCCTCTGCAAAGGTCGGTCACCACATGCCCTGCCTCGGGACATTCGTCGCAGGCGATATCGATCACCTGGATGACATTGGGATCGTTCTTATTCCCTCCGAGAGCTATCCTTATCCTCTCCGCTACGATGGCTCTGTCCTTGTAAATACAGCAGCTCATAGGAGGCTCGTCCTTTTTCACGATCTCGTTGGCTATTTCGTTGAACACCGAGAATGCATCATTGCCTCTCCACGTCTGCCATGCCAGTTCCATCAAAACCATATACTTCAATTCCTGTACTTTCGTATCAAATATCCTCATAAACACCTCTCTGTAATTTATTTGCTTCCTATTCCATATAATAAATTACAAATTTGCAGTTGTAAACAGTGAATTGGCAAAAAATCGACAAAGTAACGCTTCAACTCCGGCAACATCACAGGCGCCGATACAATAACGGCTGCAGAGAGCAAACCCTGCAGCCGTCTATCAACGTTATATATCATTACCCCTATTCCTGTATTCCCGGGATCTTAGGAAGCGCCTCGATGGCAGGCTTGAGTTCTTCATCCGTAGGGATGTAGTCTCCCATTTTGCCTTCGTTGAATGCCGCATACGCAGTCATATCAAAGTATCCTGTTCCCGTAAGACCGAACAGTATCGTCTTGGCTTCTCCCGTTTCCCTGCACTTGAGAGCTTCGTCTATTGCACATCTGATGGCGTGCGCCGACTCCGGAGCAGGAAGGATGGTCTCCAGCTTCGCGAACTGTACCGCCGCCTCGAACACCTTCGTCTGCTCGTATGAAACAGCTTCCATATACTTGTCGTGATACAGCTTCGATACGATCGGCGACATGCCGTGATATCTCAGACCGCCCGCATGGTTTGCCGACGGCTTGAAGGTACAGCCCAGCGTATACATCTTAGCCATCGGTGTGATCTTGCCCGTATCGCAGAAATCGTATTTATACACACCTCTCGTCAGTGATGGACACGATGCCGGCTCTACCGCGATGAATCTCGGATCGGCTTTTCCCGTCAGCTTATCCTGCATGAACGGCGCGATAAGTCCTCCCAGATTGGAGCCACCGCCTGCACAGCCGATAACGATATCAGGATATTCGTCGCAGAGTTCCATCGCCTTCTTGGACTCAAGTCCGATGATGGACTGATGCAGCAGCACCTGATTAAGCACCGAACCCAGCACGTATCTGTAGCCGTCGCTGGTCACTGCCCTTTCCACCGCTTCGGAAATGGCACAGCCCAGACTTCCGCTGTTTTCCGGGTCTTCCGCAAGTATCTTACGTCCCGCTTCGGTCCTGTCTGACGGTGATGCGAACACGTTGCCGCCGAAGGTCCTCATGATGTCCTTTCTGAAAGGCTTCTGGGTAAAGGATACCTTTACCATATATACCTCCAGGTCAAGGCCGAAGTACGAGCAAGCCTCGGAAAGGGCCGTGCCCCACTGTCCTGCGCCGGTTTCCGTAGTCACGCCTTTGAGGCCTTCCTTCTTGGCGTAATATGCCTGCGCTACCGCGGAGTTGAGCTTGTGGCTTCCGGAGGTGTTGTTGCCTTCGAATTTGTAGTATATCTTCGCAGGGGTGTCGAGAGCCTTTTCAAGATTGTACGCTCTGCAAAGGGGCGAAGGTCTGTATATCTTATAGATGTCCATGACTTCATCGGGGATATCGAAATATCTCGTAGTGCTATCCATTTCCTGCTTTGCCAGTTCCTTACAGAATACAGGATAGAGATCTTCAACAGCCGCCGGCTTTCCCGTCGCCGGATTGATCATCGGATCGTGCTGTTCCTTCATGTCTGCTCTCAGATTATACCATTGCGTAGGTATCTGATCTTCCGTTAGATATAATCTGTGTGGTACTTTTACTGCCATTTTCTTTCTCCTTTCAGTTGTAACCGAATCAAAGCGTTATGGTCGGGTTGTCTGCGGTGACCCTATTCTGCTGAATAAAAAAGCGCTTTTGCCCAAGCAATGGGACAAAAGCGCTGCTTTTGCTATGCCACCCAAGATACCGTAGTATCCTTTTATTTCACGTACAGCTTTCGATACGTGCTCCATGTGTAACAGTCGGAGTTCCCGTCAGTTTCTACTCGGCTATGCGCCTTTCGTCTGCCCTCATAAGTCCATTCGACCCGGTTCTCCTTACCGCAATCCCACCATCTGCGGCTCTCTTCGAATTCAAACTCGAATCTACTACTCTTAATCATCGGTTTAAAGTGATGTTGATTTATTTTTTATAATTATAGGCACTATCCTGACCTTTGTCAATCCCTTTCTTTCATTTCAGCATGAAAATCATGTATGCCCTGCAAAGCGCCCCGCGGCTTTCTATAAAAGCTCGCGTATATCCACGCTGCGGCATTTGCACATCTTGCTGACTTCTCCACGGCCGTCTATATGACTGCATGCGCCGCATATTCCCTCGCCGCAGCACATCCTGAAATTATTGCAGAAGACCAGCTTATGAGGCGGGATATCCATGTACTCGGCCAGGGTTTTGATGTAATGATCGGACGCCAGAATGATGATCCTGTCGTAAACATCCGTATTGTAGCTGCCCGCCAGAAACGGCCGTCTTCCCTTGGCCCGCTCCGTTTTGAGATATTCGCCTATGCTCTGCAGCGAGTCCTTCCTGAAGCTTACGTCAGCTTTGTTATCAGAAAGCTCGCTCTGCAGATAGTCCATCACGATCTCGTCGTTGATCTTCTCGGTATCCACCAGAAAATCCATCCTGATGTTTCCCCCGGCGCGCCTTGTGAGATTGACGGCAGGTGCAAAACCTACGCCCTTGGTAACGATCAGCCACCGCTTTTTGCCGGGAGCCCTTCCCGCCTGCCTTATATCTTCGCGCAGTCCTTCAAGTCCCTGACCAAGCAGACCGTTCCTGTAGACGCCTCTCAGCTGCAGTTCCTTTTCCTCCCGTGCAACGGCCTTGGTCTTGCCGGAGATTATTTTGAGGGCAATGGATATCTGCCCCTTCTCCGGGTCCGCCTTCATCACTGAAACGGGGACGTTGGAAAACTCCTTTTCTCCCGATGCGTTGACAAAAACGAAGGAGCCGGGCTGTGCCGCTTCCAGTGCGAAGCCCTTCGTCACCTTAAGGACTATCACCAAAAGATCGCTGCCGTACCAGATCTTCTTCAATATGGATGCGGTTTTGTTTTCACGGCTGCCTCTCACGAGACTGCCGTTTTGGATGTACTCGTTATACACGCAGACGCCGGCCCAGCAGCAGTCGCATTCTCCGCGTTCCGAAAGCTTGCCGCATACCAGACAGTCCCCTGTGGAAGCAAGAGGACATGGGCAGTTTGCCGTTCCGACATCGGCGCATAAGCTGTTCATATATGTCATGGTGTTCCTCCCGAAATATTCATACTATCTATGCGAGAACAAGATCAGCAAAGTCTGCTCTGTAAAAGAACAGAGCCGGCTAATCCTGTCATTTTCTCCTTTTATAGTATGCATATCATCGGAAAGGAGTTCACTCCGTTTGCTCGAATCCATATTCCATGAGCCGGTATGCGTCATTGAACCAGTCGGGAGCGCTCATGACGACGGCTATCATGCTCCTGTCTCCGCGCTGCGCAGAAGCCACCAGCGTCCTGCCGGAGCTTTTCGTATACCCGATCTTGATGCCGTTTCCTCCTTCAAACTGGCTTATGGCCTTGTTCTTGTTATGGAAAGTCAGATAAGTGCTTTCCTCACGCTGCGCTTTCCAGTCGGAGGTCGCCACTATCTTGCGGAAGGTATCGTTCTTCATGGCCTCCCGCGCTATGATGGCCATGTCTCTCACCGTCGTATAGTGGTTTTCATCGAACAGTCCGTTAGGATTGGCGAAATGCGTGTTGCTGCAGTGGAGCTCCGCCGCCTTGTCGTTCATCATCGCGACAAAATTCTCTTCGCTGCCTCCGATGATGCAGGCAAGGGCCACAGCCGAATCATTTCCGGAAACCAGCATGAGACCGTACAGCAGGTCTTCTATGGATATCTTCTCGCCCGCCTTGAGATAAAGGGACGAGCCCTCCACTCCTTCCGCAGTCTCGGGGACCGTTACCTTCTGCTCTATGGGGCTGTCGTACTTTTCCAGAGTCTCCAGCGTCACCAGAGCCGTCATTATTTTAGTTGTGCTGGCGGGATAGGCCTTCTCGTCGGCCGCCTTTTCCAGCATCACCTTGCCTGAGTTCCCGTCCATCAATATGGCCTGACCCGCCGATATCCCGATATCAGCCGATGCGGGAGTGTCCGCCGTCCCGTGCTTCTGTGTGTAAAGTGCCATGCCCGTGGCTACCGCCAGGGCCATAGCCAGTATAAATGCCGCTTTTCTTTTCTTCATAAAAAAATCCCCTCTGTCAATTTACGTGACTTCGGGGATTTTATTACTGTTTTTCAGGCAGCTCCAGCGAAATCTGCTGCATGTACACGCCTTCCATATCGGAAATGTCCGATTCATCTTCCGCCAGTATTCCTTCTATGTCCTCTATGCTTGGCAGCTCCTTGAGGGTCTCGAAGCCGAACTGCTTTAGGAATACGTCCGTGGTCCCGTAGAGTATCGGTCTTCCCACCGACTCAGATCTGCCCACCTCTGCCACCAGGCCTTTTTTCGCAAGGCCCTCTATGACCCTGTCGCACCTGATGCCTCTGACAGCCTCTATCTCGCCCTTTGTGACAGGCTGCTTATATGCTACTATCGCCAGCACCTCCAGCGCCGACTGAGACAGCTTCTTATGCTTCACGGGAGTGCAAAGGCGCTCTATATAGTCGAGGTTTTCCTTTCGCGTCACGAACTGGAAGCTCTTGTTCACCTCTCTTATGACGATGCCGCGCCCCTCCTGCTCATATTCGGTCTGCAGCTCTTTGCAGCAATCGTATATTTCCTTTTTTTCCACGTTGAAAATGTCCGCGATATCCTTGATATCCAGAGGTTCTCCCCATACGAACATCATGGATTCTATCGCTGATTTTATGGTCTTCCTGCTGGCCATGTTTCTCTCCTTTATATCTCTGTGGTTGCGCCCCTTACTGTGGCTGCGTCTGTGATCCGAGGTTTTCAGCATCTTCTGCTGATCCGGCTGTTCCTGCTGATCCCGCAGCTTCTGCGGCTTCGTCAAAGAGATGCTCCGTCGCCTTTACCGTTATCGCGCCGTATATATACCTCTGCTCCGCATCCAGCCTCCGCTGCTTCATCATCTCAAGTACGGACGAAAAGGTCACCGCAGTGTCATATTTGTCATTCTTTTTATGTATAAGCTCTCTGAAATCCGCCTTGTCCGAGGAGCGCTGTCTGAAAAAGCTCTTGATGTCTTCCATCCTCATCTCCGTGGTTATACGCTGCTTCTCGGTACGTTTGTGATGAGCCTTTATTTCTTCCAGCTTCTTCTTTCTGCGGAGGAACCTTTCGAAAGCCACCTTAAACTGCTCTATGTCGAGTCTTAGATATTCGTCCGGCTCTCCCGTATACTCCGCAAGGTCCTCCTGAGGCTTTTCAAGATACATGGCAGTCTCCTCTTCATGAGCCTGCAGCATCTCCGAGATAGCCTTGAAGCGCTTGTATTCCGCCAGCTTTGCCACCAGCTCCGTCCTCGGGTCCTCGGACAGCTCCTCCGTCCCGTCCTGCGAAACGCTCCGCGGCAGCAGCATCTTGGATTTTATCTCCAAAAGCTCCGAAGCAAGCACCATGAATTCCGACGCAATCGACACATCCTCCCTCTGCATATCCGCCACATAAGCCATATACTGAGCGGTGATCTCCGATATCTTTATATCATAGATGCTCATCTGCGCATGCTCTATCAGATAAACCAGCAGATCGAAAGGTCCTTCGAATATATTAAGTTTTACCCGATATCCCATACGCACACCTCCCTATGTCGTAATGTAGCAACTATTATAATGCGCAAGCTCGTCGCAGCGCATTTCAATGAACGCATCCTTACGACAACGTTCGCTATCGCTCACTCCTACGCTCATTTCATTCGCTTCGCTGTCCGTTTTGCCTTGCGAATCGCCTCCGGCTCTTCGGGCAAAAAGGCGAAGTCGTTTCAAACAATGCGTTCATTATACCACACATCCCCCAATCAGGCAAAGCGCCTTTCTCCCGCATCGCCATGACAAAAAAGCACCGGAGCGCCGGTGCTTTTCCTCGACAATTCAATTTTTGAGACATTTTCAAAACGGTTGACAGTTTTTATTATTCCGCTTCATTAAGCGGTGGGAACAGCTCGTCAAATGATTTTTCTTTACTGTTGGTATTGATGATGTCACGAGCCTTTCCTCTTTTTACGTTTATGTATCTTATGATCATAGGAACTATGGTACATCCTGCTGCGATACCGAATACCAGCTGATCTTCAAATACCAGCATTATCAGTACAGCGATCTGCACTATAGCCGCTACCAGCGGAAGCCATGCCACTTTATCGTTTACCTTAGCCTTGAGGCATGTCTTAGGATCATAGCCTCTCTGCTTAAGTCTTTTTCTCATCACTACCTGTGACAGGCATATTCCTATCCAGCACATGGTTCCCGTAAAGCCTGCAAGGGACAACAGGCTGGCATATAATGTCTCGAGAGCTCCTGTAAGCTGTGATACCAGACCCAGGATCATGATCACCCACATGCAGGTCATAGTGAGCCATACACAGTTTCTCGGATTTCCGGTCTTGGTTACCTTAGTAAGGAACTTAGGAGCAAGGCCTTCCGTAGCAAGTCCGTACATACCTCTTACCGATCCGTAGAAACCTGAATTTGAGCATGAGAAAGCTGCCACGAATACCGCTGCCGACATTATGAAGCCCATGATCGGCAGGCCGTAGCCGTTGCATATATCTGCGAAAATAGGTACGTCATCATGAGCATTTCCCCATGGATATACCAGAAGTATAAGGATTATAGGCACAAGATAGAGACCAAGTACTCTCCAGATAACGCTCTTGCACGCTTTTGGAACCGAATGTTCCGGATCCTGCGCTTCTGCAGCTGCCAGTCCTATGAGCTCAGTACCCTCGCATGTTACAAGTACCAGCGTCATCTGTGTGAATAC
>JAETSS010000413.1 GCA_021769545.1 Eubacterium sp. | reverse complement strand
GGACGGAGGGAGGATAAAAACTGACAAGCCATGGTGGAAGCGATGGTCACGTGACGATACGGAACTGTTTCTCTTGTCGCTGCCGACACTGATCTGGTTTTTGGTATTTTCGTACCTGCCGATGTTTGGTATCATCATTGCATTCAAGAACTATAAGCTGCAGCCGGGCGGACACGGTTTTATCTACAATCTGCTGCACAGTGAATGGGCGGGGTTTGGCAACTTCAACTATTTCTTTACATCAAACTCATTTACGATGCTTCTTAGGAACACCATACTTTACAACATCGCGTTCATCATCATCAGCGCGAGCGTTGCGGTAGGCGGGGCGCTGATGTTAAGCAGCATGCGCAACAAGAGAGGCTCTAAGGTGTATCAGACGATGATGTTCCTGCCTTACTTCATGTCGTGGGTTGTTATCAGCTACTTCGTGTATGCGCTTCTGACTCCGGAGAGAGGTTACATCAACGGGATCATCACGGCGCTTGGCGGTGAGCGGATCATGTGGTATCAGGAGCCGAAGTACTGGCCGTTTATCCTGATCTTCTTAAACACATGGAAGGGTATGGGATATGGAATGGTACTCTATCTGGCGAGTATCACGGGTATCGATCCCTCGCTCTATGAGGCGGCGGTCATGGACGGCGCGACGAAGTCGCAGCAGGCAAAACATATCACGCTTCCTGCGATCAAACCGGTGTTCATCATGATGCTGATCCTCGACTGCGGCAAGATCTTCAACTCAGATTTCGGTCTGTTCTACCAGGTGACAGGACGTGTACCGGCATCATTGTATACCACGGTATCGACATTTGATACGTATATATATGCCGCGATCCAGTCGTCTTCGCCGATCGGGCAGACAGCGGCAGCATCTTTCTTCCAGGCGATCTGTAGCTGCGGAACGATCTTGTTTGCAAACTGGGTTGTGAGCAAGTTGGACAATGAAAACAGGATTATATAATGAGGGGGTGTTCGTGTGGCAAAGCAAGAAGAAAGTGGTCAGTCTTTGAACCAGATCA
>JAETSS010000412.1 GCA_021769545.1 Eubacterium sp. | reverse complement strand
GGAATATCACCGACCTATTCGACAGGGAGAACGTGATCCTGATCCCCGATCCTGTATATCCCGTATATGTGGATACCAACATCATGAACGGGCGAAACATCACCTATATCGATGCCAATGAAGAGAATGATTTCCTGCCCATGCCGGATCCTAACATTCACGCCGACATCATATACATCTGCTCACCGAACAATCCGACAGGCGCTGCGTACAACAGAGCACAGCTCCGGGAATGGGTGGACTATGCACTCGAAAACAACGCCATTATCCTGTACGACTCCGCATACGAATGCTTTATAACAGACGAAACCCTCCCCAGAAGTATCTATGCCATCGAAGGCTCCAAAAAATGCGCCATCGAATTCTGCTCCCTCTCCAAGACAGCAGGCTTCACGGGAACGCGATGCGGATACACGATCGTGCCAAAAGACCTGAAATTTCCCTCCTCCACCGGCGAAGAGATGTCCCTGAATGCGATGTGGAATCGCCGGCAGACCACCAAATTCAACGGTGTATCCTACATCGTACAGAAAGGGGCAGCCGCCGTATTCTCTGCCAAGGGTATGGCGCAATGCATGGAAAACATAAGATATTATCAGCAAAATGCAAAGATCATCGCTGATGCCCTTTCCAGAAAAAATATCCGTTACTTTGGCGGTGTCAACTCACCCTATATCTGGTTCAAATGTCCCAACGACATGGATTCCTGGGATTTCTTTGATGCCCTGTTGACCGACGCACAGGTCGTAGGAACTCCCGGTGCGGGCTTTGGCAGGAACGGACAGCGGTTCTTCCGCCTCACCTCTTTTGGCAACCGCGAGAATACGATCGAAGCGATGGCTCGGATTGAAAAATTATTCTAATAAAACCCCTCTGACACGATCAAATGTCAGAGGGGTTTTATCTTGCACTGTAAAACGCCTGTCATTATGCAATTACGACATTTGCAGCTCTCAGCTTAGAACTGTTCTTCGGATCCTGCTCAATATCGAAAGTAACCTTCTGTCCTTCTTCAAGAGTCT
>JAETSS010000046.1 GCA_021769545.1 Eubacterium sp. | reverse complement strand
AGCAGACCGTAGCTCTCCGTGCTCCCGATACCGTAATGGGCGCTCTGGGCGCAGTATTTGCAGTCCTCGGGGCAGCGTCCGCTTTTGCCGTTTATTATGGTACACATGTCGAAGCTGTCTCCGCAGAATTTTCTTCTTATCTCATCTGCCGCCTTTCCAAGGGCTTCTATTGGCTCTTTCCAAAGTGCGATGGCCTCATCGCGGGTTATCGTTCCTCCCGATAGGACCTTTTCCTTTAAAGTTTCCGTTACGCTCATTTTTCATTACCTCTTATCATATTCACCGTTTATACGCCTGCCGTATCCGCATCCTGTCAAGCACCGGCTTTATGCGCTTTGCGAGAAAGGCTGCCAGAAAGCACAGGGCTATGTCGCCGGGTACAGCCAGCAGGAAGCAATACAGAAACAGCGGCCAGAAACCGATAGGCGTGTTTATCACGTAATTGCAGATCACATAGTAATATATCATTCCCACGCCGTATACGATCAGAAGCCCCGTGAAATCAGCCGCCAGCAGCGCAGGCATTCTCAGTTCCCCAAGCCTTTCCACCATTTTTCCCGTCACATAGGAAGCGATCATAAAGCCTATGATATATCCGAAGCTGGGCTTGAATACATACCATATCCCGCCGCCTTCTGCGAATATGGGCAGCCCGATAAGGCCCAGCACCGCATATATCCCCACGCTTACGGCCCCCAGCCTGCCGCCCAGCAGAAGCCCCGCCAGCATGGTAAACATAAACTGCAGCGTGAATGGCACCACCGGCACAGGCACCCTGATGAACGCCCCTACAGCGATAAGCGCCGTAAACAATCCGCACATGATCATATCCCTCGTAGTTATCTTCCGTTCCATCGCGTCTGTCCTTTCCTCCGTCTCTGTCCGTCAGAGTGATTTTTCAACAGACTAATTGTATTGCCTGCCGCACCATTTGTCAACCTTTATTATCTATTGTCAACCCAGTTCATAAAACACTCTCCCCTCCCACCTCCGCAAAACCGTTGACAACTCTTTTCCCCGAGAGTAAAATTTTTATTGTTAAAAGATGTTAAAGGAGAGACTCATGTCAACAAAAACGTCAACAAAGGCTTCTGTTTTAAAAGCATTGAAGGAAAACGCCGGCGGCTTCCTCTCGGGAGAGGAGCTGTCAAACAGCCTGGACATATCCCGCACCGCCGTATGGAAGGCCATCAAAACGCTGCGGGAAGAAGGCTACGTCATAAAAGCCGTGACCAACCGCGGATACATGCTGGTCCAAAGCGACAGCAGCATCACCGAGGACAGCCTTAGAGCATTGCTGCCGCCTCAGTACAGAAGCAATAAAATATTCATATACGACACCCTTGATTCCACCAACTCCCAGGCAAAACGCATCGCGCTGGAAAATGCGGAGCACGGAACCATAGTCATGGCTCTGCAGCAGACGGGAGGCCGCGGCAGACTGGGAAGGAGCTTTTTCTCCCCCAAGAGCGGCATATACCTCAGCGTCATCGTTAAGCCTACCTTCGATCTGAGCCAGTCGGTGCTGGTGACCTCCGCAGCGGCTGTTGCCGTAGCCGAGGCCGTCGAAGCCGTATGCGGCAAAAATGCACAGATAAAGTGGGTCAACGATGTGTACCTTGACGGCAAGAAGATCTGCGGCATACTGACGGAAGGCATCACCGACTTCGAAACAGGCAGGATCGAATCTCTCGTCATCGGCATCGGAGTCAACACGACAGTGGAAGGCTTTCCAAAAGAGCTGCTTGATACAGTCGGTGCCGTGGAAGGTGATTATTCCAGATCCGCTCAGGCGGCCGAGATCATAAGCAGAACGCTGCATTTCGCAGAGACCATCGAGGATCGAACGTTTATCCCTTCATATAAAGAAAAGAGCATGGTCTTGGGAAAGACCATAAAAGTCTACAAGGGCGGATATCCTTCAGGCGGCCCGGACGGTCCTGCAGGAATCCCGGCTCGTGCCCTTTCCATAGACGACGACGGAGGACTAGTGGTGCTTTACTCCGACGGCAGCAGAGAGACACTTTCCACCGGAGAGATCTCCGTAAGGCTTTGATATCAGAACCCGTTAATCCTATAACGGGTTTTTTAGTTGGCAAAATTCTTGCTTACCGCTCTTTTCCATGGTTTTTGCAAAAAACACCGAAAAAATAGCAAAATAGTACTTTTTGCTCATTTTTTTAAGCAAGAAAATTCAATTTTTGCGCCAAAACCCTAGACAAGTTTTAAACTATACGCTAAAATATTTTTTGTAAGGCATTAATGTTATTTTCTAAAAAAAATTCAGCAGTCGTTATCACAAAAGTAATTAAGAAAGGTCAATTGAATATGGAGCACGAAAAAATGAGCAGAACCATCGACGAAATCGTAGCTCGTCACAGCGACAAAAAGCCTATCGTCGCTATTTTACAGGACATCCAGGAAGAGTACAGATATCTTCCGAAGGAAGCGCTGTTTTATCTTGCAGACAGCATCAATGTAAGTATTGCCAAGATCTATAGCGTTGCGACTTTCTATGAAAACTTTTCTCTCGAGCCTAAGGGCAAATACGTTATAAAGATATGTGACGGAACAGCATGTCACGTGAGAAAATCCATACCTATTTTAAACGCACTAAGAGACAAACTGGGACTTTCCGACAGCAAAAAGACCACAGACGACAATAAATTCACCGTTGAAACGGTTTCATGTCTGGGGGCATGCGGACTGGCTCCGGTAATGACCGTAAACGACAAGGTATATCCTGCAATGACGCCTGAATCGGCTACGGCACTGGTGGACGAACTTGAATAGGAGGTGGAGATCAGCATGAAGATAACAGATAGAAAACATTTGGATCAGTACAGGAAGGAATTCCTCGCTCACATCGATACGCAAAAGAAAAAGGTGTATGTATGCGGAGGAACAGGCTGCGTTGCCGGCGGATCGGTCGAAATATATCACGAGATCCAGAGGCTCATCGAAGAAAGCGGCCTCAACTGCGAGGTATCATTGGATGACGACGCATGTGAAAGCAGCATCGGTCTCAAGAAGAGCGGATGCCACGGATTCTGTGAAATGGGACCGGTACTGAGGATCGAGCCGTCAAAGCTGTTTTACCTCAAGGTAAAACCGGAGGACTGCAAAGAGATCGTAGAAAAGTCCATCGTCGGAGACGAGGTAGTGGACAGACTCATATATCACAGGGACGGCATACAGTATCCGGAACAGGAAGAGATCCCGTTCTACAAGCATCAGACGAGAATAGTTCTGGAGGACTGCGGACAGATCGACGCCCAATCCATCAAGGAATACATAGCATACGGCGGCTACACTTCATTTGAAAAATGTCTCTTCGACATGACCCAGGAGGAAATAATCAAAACCATTACGGATTCCAACCTGAGAGGAAGAGGCGGCGCCGGATTCCCTGCAGGCAGAAAATGGAGTCAGGTAAAGGCTCAGAAATCCCCGGTCAAATATGTCGTATGCAACGGCGACGAAGGCGACCCTGGTGCATTCATGGACAGAAGCATCATGGAGGGCGACCCTCATAAAATGCTGGAAGGTATGATGATCGCAGGCTACGCTTCCGGCGCTACCGAAGGATATATATATGTAAGAGCAGAGTATCCTCTGGCTGTTGAAAGACTGGACAACGCCATAAAACAAGCAAGGGAGATCGGCATCCTAGGAGAAAACATCCTGGGTTCGGGATTCGATTTCGACCTTCATATCGTAAAGGGTGCAGGTGCATTCGTATGCGGAGAAGGAAGCGCTCTTACGACTTCCATAGAGGGAAACAGAGGTATGCCTCGTGTAAAGCCGCCTAGAACGGTAGAGCACGGACTTTACGGCAAGCCTACGCTTCTCAACAACGTTGAAACATTTGCCAACGTGCCTATCATCATCGAAAAGGGCGCGGAATGGTACAGATCCATCGGCCCTGAAAAGAGTCCGGGAACAAAGGCTTTCGCTCTCACAGGAAACATCGTCAACACAGGTCTTATCGAGGTCCCTATGGGAACCACACTGAGACAGGTAATATATGATATCGGCGGCGGCATCAGAGGCGGCAAGAAGTTCAAGGCAGTGCAGATCGGCGGACCTTCCGGAGCATGTCTCACGGAGGAGCATCTCGATCGTCCTCTCGACTTCGACAGCCTGAAAAAGGTAGGCGCCATGATCGGCTCCGGCGGTCTCGTAGTTATGGACGAAGACACATGCATGGTAGAAGTTGCACGCTTTTTCATGAACTTCACCCAGAACGAATCATGCGGTAAGTGCGTACCTTGCCGTGAAGGAACCAGAAGAATGCTGGACATCCTGGAAAAGATCGTTGCAGGAAAGGGCGAGCTTTCCGATCTGGATATCCTGGAACAGCTTGCTGATACGGTAACGGCTACTGCCCTCTGCGGACTGGGAAAGACTGCCGCAAATCCTGTAGTATCCACCCTCAAATATTTCAGGGACGAATACATCGAACACATCGTGGACAAGAAGTGCAGGACCAAGAACTGTCAGGCCCTCAAGACCATCTATATCGACAAGGATCTCTGCAAGGGCTGTTCATTATGCTCCAAGGTCTGTCCTGTAAACGCCATCTCAGGCAAGATCAAGGAACCGTTCGAGATCGACCCGGCTACATGCATAAAGTGCGGAGCATGTATGGAAAAATGTAAGTTCAACGCTATTAAGGAGGGCTAAAATGAATACGATTAACAATAAACGAATCATGACCGTAAACGGAAGGCCTGTACCTATCGTAGGAGAAAAGAACCTGCTGGATGTTATTCGTAAGGCCGGCTTCGACGTTCCTACACTTTGCTACTATTCCAAGCTTTCCACATTCGGTGCATGCAGAATGTGCGTAGTTGAAGATAAAAAAGGCAGCATCATGGCATCATGCTCCACACCGCCAAAGGCAGGTATGGACATAAAGACAAATACGCCTAGACTCAGAGAATACAGGAAGATGATCCTGGAGCTGATGCTGGCCGACCACAACAGAGACTGTGTAACATGTGAAAAGAGACGAAGCTGCGAGCTGCTGGCTCTGGCACAGCGTTTCGGCGTAGATACGGTCCGTTTCGAAACATACAGCCTTGACGGCACGAAGGATACGTCATCCCCTGCCATCATCAGGCATCCCGATAAATGCATATTATGCGGCGACTGCATCCGTATATGCGAAGAGATCCAGAATGTAGGAGCCATCAACTTCGTAAACAGAGGCTCCCGAATGGAAGTAATGCCTGCATTCGATATGCCTCTTGCCGAATCAGACTGCGTCAACTGCGGTCAGTGTGCAGCCGTATGTCCTACTGCAGCCATCACCATCAACAGCAATGTTCAGGAAGTATGGGAAATGATCAATGACGACAGCATCTACGTTCAGGCGCAGGTGGCTCCGGCAGTGAGAGTCGCTCTGGGAGACGAATTCAACTTCCCTAAGGGCACCAACGTTATGGGTAAGATAATAGCAGCTTTGAGAAAGCTGGGCTTTGACGAGGTGTACGATACCGCCACAGGCGCCGACCTTACCGTTATCGAAGAAGCCGGCGAATTCGTGGAAAGGCTGGAAAACGGCGGAAAGCTTCCGCTCTTTACATCATGCTGCCCTGCGTGGTTCAAATATGCGGAGACAAAGCATCCGGAGCTGATGGAGAACGTTTCCAGCTGTAAATCCCCTATGGAAATGTTCGGAGCAGTCCTCAAGGCTCAGGCCAAGAGAGAAACAGAAGGACAGAAAAAGCCAAAGACAGTCAAGAATATAGCCATCATGCCTTGTACCGCCAAGAAATACGAAGTCCTCAGAGATGAATACAAGATCGACGGTGAAGCTCAGGTAGATCTGTCCATCACCACTCAGGAGCTGGCGACGATGATAATAGAAGCCGGCATCAACTTCGATGAGATCCAGCCTGAGGCTGTGGATATGCCGTTCGGTATCGCCAGCGGCGCAGGAGTTATCTTCGGCGTTACAGGCGGTGTTACGGAAGCCGTTATACGAAACGTAGTCGATCCCGACAGATCTCAGATCGACGAGATATCCTTTACAGGCGTACGAGGTCTCGAAGGCGTCAAGGAAGTCAAGCTCCCTTACGGAGAAGACCGCGAGCTTTCCATCGCTATCGTCAACGGTCTCAAAAACGCGGAGGATCTTATACAGGCTATGAAGTCGGGCGAAGCATACTATGACTTCGTGGAGGTAATGGCATGTGTAGGCGGATGTATCGCAGGCGCAGGCCAGCCGTTTGTCGCCGACAGAGCCAGAGAGGAAAGATCGGCAGGGATGTACGAGGCCGACAGAATGTCCAACGTTCGTACCTCCAAGGCAAACCCTGTTACGGAAGCCCTCTACAGAGATCTTCTCGCAGACGGGAATGCGCATAGGCTGCTGCATTATAAATAGAAAAAAATGTCCTGCCGGAATAAGGCCGGACATATGTAACCTGAAAAAGCTGTCGAATTGACGGGGAAAAAAGTCTTTCGGCAGCTTTTATTTTATATTGATTTTTAAATATTACTTTGTAATGGCATTTAATTTTTCAATGCCGTGATCGGAACAACATAAACCCCGTCCGGTCTTTGATATGCAGCATTTGCCATACCACATATTACTCCAAGAATTTCAGGAGGTTTTCCCTTTGGATCCGCCTCAATTTCCTGTTTTATCTCCAGCAGTCCTTCTGCTGCCGTGTCTATCTGATTGGCACCTAATTTGATCTCAAATGCACACCAGTTGCCATCAGATAGCTCAATGACCGCATCGATTTCTTTACCGCGATAATCCTGATAATGATAAAGTTTCGCTCCAAAGGCTTCTGCATATATTTTAAGATCACGTTCGCATAAGGCTTCAAAGAAAAATCCCAGTGTCTCAAGATCTCCAAGCAGACCCTCAGGTGTGATCCTAAGAAGTGCACAGGCAAGAGAAGGGTCTGCAAAATGTCTTTTGACTGACTGTTTCACACGAACTGACGATCTAACTTTAGATGCGAAAGGCGGCTGATTATCTGTAATGAATAGACGCTCGAAAATATCAAGATACTCTTTGACAGTTTCCACATCTATATCTTCATCATCAACTTCCTTTATATCGTTTTTTAATGTTTTATTAGTCACCGTAGTACTTTCATTTCTGGCAAGCGAACGCAATAACAGTTTCATTTTCATTGTATTGCGCTTGATACCGTCAATGCGATACACATCATCATCAATAACCGCATTAAGGTACTCCACCGGAAGCAGCGCTGCCTGCTGAACCGGCAAACCAAGGCTACCCGGCCATCCTCCGCGAATGATCATATTGATAAGCTTTTTCAGATCAACCTCACCTGTCATCGCAGGCTTGATCTTCCCATGGCAAAGAGATTCAAGCGAAACATCACCGGATGAATCACCTGATTCAAAAAGAGACATGGGTCTCATGCGTATCTTTGCGATCCTCCCTGCTCCGCTGTGCATGATTCCCTTATGATTTGGCGTTGCCGAACCGGTCAGAATGTACTGTCCCTTCTGTGGATTCTGATCAACCTTATATCTGACAGCATCCCATATAGGAGGAACCTCCTGCCATTCATCTATCAAACGCGGAAAAGAACCGTCAAGCACAAGCTCCGGAGACATTTCAGCAAGCTTTCTGTTCTGAAAGTTCCCAGCCGGATCACCCAAAAAAATCTTACTGCTGCTGTGATATGTCGATGTCCATGTTTTTCCGCACCATTTAGGTCCCTCTATGCAAATAGCACCAAAGGTATGAAGATATTCATCGATTTTATTGTCAAGAATACGATGTATATATTTGTTCTTATCCATTTAGATCACCTCTCGGTATATTATGCCTCAATCCGAGAGATTTTACAACTTCAATCCGATTGTTTTTTTGATTTTAACCCGATTATTTTTTATAACTTAACCCGACAGATTTCGGCAGCTCATGAAATATTCCTTATATGATTACACAGTTTCAGGCTTAAAATCGTTATGCTGGCTGCTATTCATCAATCAGACATGATGCTTTCCCTTCCAACAATCTTTACTGAATTCCCTTCCCTCTACGGATGAGCCTACAATATCGATTTGAATTTCCTTACGCTTCCGGTTATCCGTGCCCCACCATTGTCCGATGTCCTTCAATACAAATTCAGACTCCGTATCATAAAAGAGCATATATTCTTTGCACATTTTTTCGAAAATAAGACCCATATAATCAGAAAAATACTTTTTAATCCCTCTCTCATATATTTGCCGTATTTTCCCTGAATTAACAGCAGATATATTTTTCAAAACAAATCTGTACCAAAACCGAAAGAAATTATCTTCTATGAGATACATGCTTTTTTTGCCACGCTTTTCATTTACCGGCGTTTCTTTTCTCACAATTTCCAAATCCAGGAGCACCTTCAAATACTTATTACAGGCACCGGATTCAAGACCTACTTTTGTAGCGATTTCATTTGCCTTAGAGGCTCCCGAAGCTATAGCACTAATTATGGAATTGTATACTGCAGGCTCGCGCAATTCCTGTTTCAGCAGATTCTCCGGCTCTTCAAACAGATATGCTGACGGATCAAAGAGGTTATCTATAAGAGCATCATCTAAGCTTGTTTCTATATCCAGCTTATTGATCTCCTGTGATTCCATATATCAGCGCCTGATCCTCCGGACACATATCCGGATTAAATACAGCAATCTCTCTATA
>JAETSS010000411.1 GCA_021769545.1 Eubacterium sp. | reverse complement strand
TGGAGCCGTCTGACCGAGTCCGCACATGGAACCGTCCTTTATCTTCATAGCCAGCTCTTCAAGCAGTTCTATGTCTCCGTCCTTGCCCTTTCCTTCTGTGATCCTTTCAAGGATCTCAAGCATTCTCTTTGTACCTATTCTGCAGTAGTTGCACTTACCGCATGATTCGTTTCTCGTAAAGTTGAGGAAGTATCTTGCCATGTCTACCATGCATGTATCCTCATCCATTACGATCATACCGCCGGAACCTACGATAGCGCCGGTCTTGTTGATATCCTCATATGTTACAGGTGTGTCTATCAGCTCTGCAGGGATACATCCGCCTGACGGTCCACCCATCTGAACGGCCTTGAACTTCTTGTCGTTCTTGATGCCGCCGCCGATACCGAAGATAACGTCCTTAAGAGTAAGTCCCATAGGAACTTCCACGAGTCCGCCCTTCTTGATCTTTCCGGCAAGTGCGAATACCTTTGTACCCTTGCTCTTTTCAGTACCCATTGCACCGAATGCAGCTCCGCCGTTATAGATGATCCAAGGAACGTTGGCAAGGGTCTCTACGTTGTTGATATCCGTAGGCTTCTGCCAGAATCCCTTTGCAGCAGGGAATGGAGGCTTTAATCTAGGCATACCTCTCTCACCTTCCAGCGACGCGATAAGGGCAGTCTCTTCACCGCATACGAAAGCGCCTGCGCCTGCCTTGATATATATATCAAAATCGAATCCCGATCCGAATATGTTCTTTCCCAGGAATCCTTTTTCTCTTGCCTGCTCCATTGCGATCTCAAGTCTCTTGATGGCAAGAGGATATTCCGCACGGCAGTATATCACTCCGTGGTTTGCTCCCATGGCATATCCGCCGATGATCATGCCTTCAAGGAGTGAATGAGGGTCTCCCTCCAGTACCGATCTATCCATGAACGCACCCGGATCTCCCTCGTCCGCATTACATACGAGATACTTTTCGTTTCCCGGGCTCTGCTTTGCAGCATTCCACTTGAACCATGTAGGGAATCCGGCACCGCCT
>JAETSS010000045.1 GCA_021769545.1 Eubacterium sp. | reverse complement strand
AGTCCAGTGCCTCGGCAGCGGCACTGGCGCAGCCTGACAGGGTTTTCAGAAGAACTATGTTGCCGGAATATGCCGTTGACTTTACGGTTTCTCTGAAAATATTTGAAAATCTGTCGGACATAGGACCTTCTGCATGGGTCGGCTGTGCATATTTATACTTTCCGCTGGACGAAAGAGTCTTCACCAGCTGCAGCTCTTTGATGTCTCTGGAAATGGTCGCCTGAGTCACCTCATAGCCGAAATCCCTGAGCATCGATACCAGTTTATCTTGTGTCTCTATCTCATATTTTTCAATGAGTTCGAGTATTTTGTTCTGTCTTGAGATACGCATATTCGTTCCTCCGAAAAAATGATAACATCGCCTTTGATACATCCTTACGCGATATATTATCCCCAAAAAAAGTTAATATAAAATATTATTTATAATTATACCATACAATGAAAAAGTTTTTCAATAGACAAACATACGTTTGTATGATATACTTACAGTTGTAAATTCGGAAATGGAGTTAATATGAAGATTTTGGGAATAGACCCCGGGTATGCTATCCTGGGATACGGAGTGGTGGAAAAGCTCGGGAATAAATTTAAAGTATGCAGATACGGCGCGGTGACTACGGATGCGTCCATGCCTATGACACAGCGTTTGGAGCATCTGTACGATTCACTGAGAGAAATAATAGACGAGGAACGGCCCGACGTGGCCTCCATAGAGCAGCTGTTTTTCAATACCAATGCGAAGACCGCTATTCTCGTGGGGCAGGCCAGGGGCGTCGCGGTGCTGGCATGTGTCAAGGGCGGTCTTGAGATCGAGGAATACACGCCGCTGCAGATAAAGCAGGCTCTTGTGGGTTACGGAAGAGCCGATAAGAAGCAGGTCCAGGTAATGGTAAAGGCCATACTTAATCTCAAGGAGATACCGAAGCCCGACGATACGGCGGATGCTCTGGCGGCAGCCATATGTCACGGTCACTCGGCAGATACGAGGAAAAGATTAAAGGAGCTTAAGATCAAATGATAGGATTTATAAGAGGAGTGCTTGCGGAAAAAGGCAACGGGTATATAATAGTGGATGTCAACGGAGTTGGATACGAGATATTCGTACCTGCCAATTCCGGGGCTTATTTGAGCGGAGAAGGCAGCGAGGTCATGGTATATACCGCCATGATGGTGAAGGAAGACGATGTGAGCCTTTACGGTTTTACGAGAAAGGGAGAGCTTGACGCCTTCAAGAAGCTGATAACGGTCAGTGGAGTAGGGGCAAAGGCAGCTCTTTCGATACTGTCAGCCTTTACATTGGAGCAGCTTCAGCAGGCCATAGTCTTTGAGGATGCGAAAGCTCTTACGAAAGCAGGCGGCATAGGAAAGAAGACTTCGGAAAGGATAGTGCTGGAGCTTAAAGACAAATTCAGTGCTCCCGGCGGCGCAGCTGATATGCAGACAGCGGATGGAGGCGCAGTGTCAGATGCATCGGACGGAAGAAGCGAGGCTGTCAGCGCATTGATCGCCCTGGGATATACCAGAGGCGAAGCGACCAGCGCTTTGGCGTCTGTCAGGGATGCGGATCTTTCCGCTGAGGAATATATAAAGCTGGCGCTCAAGAACTTGTTTTAGAGGTGTGACTTATGGATTATGAAGAACGAATAACGGCAGCGGAGCTGGGAAGCGGAGAAGAACGGGCCGAAATGACCTTAAGACCCCAGACTCTGCAGGATTATATAGGACAGAAAAAGGCGGCGGAGAATCTCAAGATATTCATAGAAGCTGCCAAGCTGAGAAACGAACCCCTCGATCACGTGCTCTTTTACGGACCTCCGGGGCTGGGGAAGACCACTCTGGCAGGCATCATAGCCAATGAGATGGGCGTGGATATAAGGATAACGTCGGGGCCTGCCATCGAGAGGGCGGGAGACCTCGCAGCTATACTTACGAATTTGAATGAAAACGATGTGCTGTTCATAGATGAGATACATAGGCTGAACAGATCCGTGGAGGAGGTTCTGTATTCCGCCATGGAGGATTTTGCCCTCGATATAATCATAGGCAAGGGTCCGTCGGCAAGATCCATCAGACTCGATATAGCCAAGTTTACCCTCATAGGGGCAACTACGCGGGCAGGAAGCCTGTCGGCACCGCTTCGAGACAGATTCGGCGTAAGCTGTAAATTTGAGATATACACACCGGACGAGCTCAAGGAGATCATCGGGAGATCGGCAAGGATACTGGATGTATCAGTAGACGACACTTCGATGGAAGAAATGGCGAAGCGTTCGAGGGGAACGCCTCGTGTCGCCAACAGGATGTTGAAGAGGGTCAGGGACTTCTCACAGGTGAAGGGCAACGGCAATATAGACCTTGACATAACAAGGCAGGCTCTTACTGCGCTGGGTGTCGACGATATGGGACTCGAAAGCCTTGACAGGGAAATACTGAGGACCATCATCGAGCGATTCAAGGGCGGTCCTGTGGGAATAGATACCATCGCGGCATCCATCGGAGAGGAAAGGGTCACCATAGAAGATGTCTATGAGCCTTACTTGATACAGATGGGGCTGCTGCACAGGACACAGAAGGGTAGAGTGGTTTCGGAAGCTGCCTACAGGCATCTTGGCATAGAGCCGGAGGGACAGCAGGAACAGCTCACAGTCAATATAAGCGATTAAGAGGATTTTGATATGAAGATAAGCGATTTTGATTACCATTTGCCGGAGGAACTGATCGCCCAGAAGCCTACGGACAAGCGAGATGCATCGAGACTGCTTGTGGTGCACAGAGATACAGGGCATCTGGAGCATAAGCACTTTTCGGATATACTGGAGTATCTTAAGCCGGGGGACTGCCTTGTACTGAACAATTCCAAGGTGCTTCCGGCAAGGCTTTACGGCATCAAGGAAGGGACGGGTGCCAAGGTGGAGTTCCTTCTGATAAAGAGGATAGAAGGAGATACATGGGAGACCATGGTAAGGCCGGGGAAGAGACTTAAGCCGGGAGACAGTGTGGTCTTCTGCAGCGAGCCTCTTTTGCGTGCAAAAATAAAGGATTTCGGTCCGGACGGCACCAGGATAGTGGAGTTCGAATATGAAGGTATCTTCATGGAACGCCTTGAAGAGATCGGCAGCATGCCGCTTCCTCCGTATATAGAAAGGGCAAGTGACGACGAGGATAAAGACAGGTATCAGACCGTGTATTGCAGGGAGGAAGGCTCGGTGGCCGCACCTACGGCAGGACTGCACTTTACAAAGGAACTGCTGCAAAAGGCGGAGGAAAAGGGCGTTGAGCTGGTATATGTCACGCTGCACGTGGGAATAGGGACATTCAGACCAGTTAAATGCGAAAACATAGAAGAGCATTCTATGCACTTCGAGGAATATTTCATCAGCGAAGAGAGTGCTGCGGCGATAAACAGAGCCAAGCGCGAGGGTCGCAGGGTGATTTCCGTGGGAACGACGTCCACCAGAACGGTGGAAAGCGCGGCGTATTTCGATGAAAACGTAAGCTGTGCAGACGGTACAGAGGGCTGCTTTCAGGTGAAGAGCGGAGCCGGAAGCACGGGAATATTCATTTATCCGGGATATGATTTCAAGATCATCCAAAGTTTGATAACCAATTTCCATTTGCCTAAGTCCACGCTGCTGATGTTGATATCCGCGCTGTACGACAGGGAAAAGATACTGGAGGTGTATGACGAAGCCGTAAAGGAAAGGTACAGGTTTTTCAGCTACGGAGACGCCATGTTCATAGAATGATGGACAGAAGCAGATGCAGATAAGGAGATATAAGGAGTGAACAAAACGGAAAAGGTCAATCACGAATTCGGACCGTTTTACGATAAAAATTCAAGGATATTGATATTGGGAAGCATACCGTCTCCCAAATCCAGGGAGCAGGGATTTTATTACGGTCATCCCAGAAACAGGTTCTGGCCTGTGCTGGCGGGGCTGTTTGAAGAGAAGGCGCCTGAGACGGTGGAGGACAGAAAGGAATTTTTGACGAAGCACCATATTGCCCTTTGGGACGTACTGGCAAGCTGCGATATAAAGGGAGCGGACGACAGCAGCATCAAAAATCCCGAGGCCAACGATATGGAGCTGATATTGAAGTCGGCCGATATAAAGGCTGTTTTTACTACGGGAGCCAAGGCTTCAAAGCTGTATGAGAAGCTATGTCTGCCGGAATGCGGAGTGGCAGCGATTATGCTTCCCTCTACGAGCCCGGCAAACTGTGCCTGCTCCTTTGACAGATTGCTGGAAGAATACAGACAGATATTGAAGTATCTGTAGTCTTTGTGATATGATATGGAAAGTGCGCATGACGTGATAGAAGTCTCATATGCACATATGCCTCCTGTATGGACGGCGCTTAATGAGAAAATATATATCTGATAGAGGAAAAAATTATGACAGCAGTAACGTATGAATTGATAAAAACAGACAGCAGGACCAAGGCTAGACGCGGAAGGGTGACGACGCCTCACGGTGTCATCGAGACTCCCGTATTCATGCCTGTAGGCACTGCGGCGACGGTAAAGGCCATGCGCCCGGAGGAAATAAAGGAGATGGGAGCCGAGATCATACTCTCCAATACCTATCATCTGTATCTTCGTCCGGGACATGAGGTGGTAAAGGCTGCGGGAGGGCTTCATAAGTTCATGAACTGGGATAGGCCTATACTGACGGACAGCGGCGGATTTCAGGTATTCAGTCTCGGAGCCATGAGAAAGATAAGGGAAGAGGGCGTTGAGTTCCGTTCCCACATAGACGGATCGAAGCATATGCTTTCACCGGAGAAATCCATGGAGGTGCAGAATGCGCTGGGCTCTGATATCATCATGGCATTTGATGAATGTGCTCCCTATCCTGCCGATAGGAAATATGTCAAGGATTCCCTTGAGCGTACGACGCGCTGGCTCAAACGCTGCAAGGAATATCATAAGAATACTGAAATGCAGTCTCTGTTCGGGATAATGCAGGGCGGTATGTACAAGGATCTTAGAAGGGAAAGCGCAGAGCAGATCGTTGATCTTGATCTTCCCGGATATGCCATAGGAGGATTGAGCGTAGGCGAACCGAAGGAGATCATGTTCGATATCATGGATGACTGTGTCGATTATCTGCCTAAGGACAAGCCGAGATATCTCATGGGAGTGGGAAGCCCGGACTGTCTCTTTGAAGGAGTCGAGCGCGGTATCGACATGTTCGACTGCGTATTGCCTACCAGGATAGCAAGGCACGGTATGGCTATGACATCTCAGGGACGAGTCAATATAAAGAACGCAAAATACGAGCGGGATTTTTCACCTCTGGACCCGGAGTGCGACTGCTATACATGCAGGAACTATTCCAAGGCATACCTGAGACATCTTTTCAAGGCGGATGAGATATTGTCATCGATGCTGATGACTACCCATAATCTGCATTTTCTCGTGAATACGATGAAGAATATCAGAAAGTCCATAGAAGAAGACAGATTTCTTGAGTACAAGAAGGAATTCTACGATTGCTATGGAAGATTCTAATGGATATATAATCAATATAAAAGGGACTGCATTGACAGTCCCTTTATAGTTTTTATATGGTATTTATGTTAATGATCTGCTGCTTTGGCTCTATGCCTTCAGGAATTCTCCCAGCTCTTTATTGAACTTTTCGGGATCTTCCAGGAACAGTCCATGACCGCAGCCCGGGAATATTACCAGCTTGCTTTCTCCGCCGAGATGCTCCTTCATATATTCACCGTGTGAAGGTCCGTAGATGAGACCGTCGCCGCTGTAGGTGAGAAGTACAGGAACCTTGATGGTCGGAAGGACCTCTCTGAAATCTTCTATCGCCATAGCGATCCACATGTTCATCATGCAGTGAGGAGTGTTGTCGAGAGCTTCCTTCGTTACCCACTTGAATTCGTCCTTTTCGGTATCATAGCCCTTGGCGAATACATTAGGAATAAACAGCTTTGCAGCGAATTCCCAGCTTACCGCGATGGCAGCCATGAACTGCAGATTTTGCACGATATCGAAAGTACAGCTCTGACCCAGCTTCCACTCGTCATCGTTGAGAAGCTTAGGCGTCATATCGATGAAGCACATTTTCTTTATATACTGACATTTGAACTCTCTTGCGTATGCCAGCAGTGTGCTTGTTCCCATGGACCAGCCTACGACATTTACATTGTCCAGCTTAAGAGATTCTATCAATTCGTGAAGATCGGCAGCGAAGCGGTTCAGATTCATGCCTCTTTCCGTCAGCTCGGAACGGTCTGACTGTCCGTGACCTCGGAAATCGTAGAGAATCACACGATAATCCTTTGCAAATTCATTTACTTGATATTTGAAAAATTTATGATTGCAGGACCAGCCGTGGATAAAGATCAGAGGTTCTCCCTGTCCGTGTTCCTCATAGTAAATCTTGCAGTTATCTGTTGTAGTAAAATATGCCATAGTTGTCACTCCTTCCACTTGTTAAAATTTTATTTATCTTTTCCTACCATCATGATAGGACTGCAATGTGTCATTTCTGTGACGATAGATAAATATATAGGACTAAATTTATAGAAAATCACAATAATATGGACGGCCGGTCAAACGTCTTTTAAAATCACATATATTATGGTATTATGATAGCACTTGATTTTAAGAGTGGATCATTATAGAAAGAGAGCGGTAGAGCATATGGAAATTTGCAGAGACAGCGGAGTTTGCGGCGGTTGTGTATATCAGGGCGTATCCTATGAGGAACAGCTAAAAAACAAAGCGGGAGAGGTGCGGGGACTTCTCGACAGGAAGGATATAGATTACGGGCAGCTGCTTGATATCGAGCCTGCCCCCGACAGATACGGATACAGGAACAAGATGGAATACACCTTCGGAGATATGGAAAAGAACGGACCTATGACCCTTGGCATGCATAAGAAGAAGCACTTCATGTCCATCATAACAGTGGACCGATGTCAGCTGGTTCATGATGATTTCAATAAGATACTCAGGGCCGTGCTTGACTTTGCATCGGAGCGCGGATATTCGCATTATCACAAGAAGACCCATAAGGGGCTGATGCGTCATCTCATCATAAGACGCGGCATAAGGACAGGGGAACTTCTTGTGAATGTAGTCACCAGCTCGGAAGAAGGCTTTGACGAGGAAGCTTTTTCGGAAATGCTGATGTCTCTGCCATTGGAAAACGAGATCGTAGGCGTACTTAGGACCATAAATGACAGGCTGGCTGATGCGGTGTACTGTGATGAGCTGAGGGTCCTGAGGGGAAGAGACTATTATATGGAGGAGATACTGGGATTGAAGTTCAAGGTCAGTGCCTTTTCATTCTTCCAGACCAATGTTGCGGCGGTGGAAAGGCTGTATTCGTACGCTCTGGACCTGATAGATGATTTTGAGGACAAGACCGTATTCGACCTGTACTGCGGTACGGGAACGATAACCCAGACCCTTGCAAAGAAAGCCGGAAAGGTCATTGGTATAGAACTGGTGGAGGAAGCCGTCGAAGCGGCGAAGGCCAATACGGCTCTCAACGGCCTCGATAACTGTGAATTCATTGCGGGAGATGTTTTCGAGGTGCTTAAAACCGTTGAAGAAAAGCCTGATGTGATCGTGGTAGACCCGCCGCGGGTGGGGATATCGCCGGATGCATTAGATAAGATAATCGGCTACGGCGTAGATCAGATCGTTTATATATCCTGCAACCCAAAGTCGCTGGCGGAGAATCTGTATTACATGCAGTATTACGGGTATAAGGTGGAGTCGGTGAAGCCCTTCGATAACTTCCCGGGGACGAAGCATACGGAATGTGCCGTGTTGCTGTCAAGAGTCGGGAAGTAAAGAATTTCGTTCCTGAAAATCAGGAGGCTTTCCGGGTTAATGAATCGCAGCAGAGCATCTGGAGCGATGTGTTTTTTTCAGGAACGAAAAGCAACAGCGAGGTGATATGAAGTGAACAAAGACCCATTTAAGGAATATATCAAAGAATCCGAACCGGCAAAGCGGGACAAGGGCTATGCTTGGCATACTGCCATTGGTCTGCAGGCGGTTGACGGACTGAAGATATCAGAATATTTGGTGCATACTGCCGTTCGGAATATCGAGGGTGAGATCTCCTTTCAAGAGGCAAATGAGATTTTACAGACATACTATGAGGAGAATCCTGCCCGTGATGCATCAGACCGCACCGAGGAGGCTGATAAGGTCTCGGCTCGGATCGCTGCGATCCTTTCTGAGCGTGCTTTCAGTTTTACGCCCAATGAATATCTTTCCATTCACAGGAAGCTGTTCACTGGTATCTATTCTCATGCCGGCCGTATCCGGGATTACAACATCACAAAAAAGGAATGGGTGCTCAATGGAGCGACCGTGCTCTACGGAAGCGCCACGGAGCTTCGGGCGACGCTGGACTATGATTTGTCAGAGGAAAAAAAGTTTTCCTATAAGAATCTGTCTATGGATGAGATCATCCAACACCTTGCAGTATTCGTATCCAGATTGTGGCAGATCCATGTATTCGGTGAGGGCAATACCAGAACGACGGCGGTATTCTTTATCAAGTATCTGCGCACGCTGGGCTTTGACGTAACGAACGACATTTTCGCCGAGAACGCATGGTATTTTCGAAATTCACTCGTCAGGGCAAACTACAATGACCTGAAAAACGGAATTCATGAAACAACGGAGTTCCTTGAGGTATTCCTGCACAATCTACTGCTGAATGAGAACC
>JAETSS010000410.1 GCA_021769545.1 Eubacterium sp. | reverse complement strand
TCGGGTCTTCGATAGGATTCATTACTATTTCGTCAAGGCCGAGTTTTGTTGCGCCGTAGTTTGACAGTGTCACCATTGCAGGGGACAAAGTGTATTCAAACTGGATTTCCTGGGTCATATCGGCGAAGAAATTGTATTTCATGCGCTCGTGTTCGAGAAGATGCAGCGTTCTTTCGGAAGCCGTGAGTTCGTCGTAATTTAATATCTGATTTGCGACTATATGCATATCTACCTGTTTATTATTATCTGACATATAATCGTCAAGTTCGTTTTTCAGGATATCCGCCAGATCTGTGAGACATTCCAGCATGAGCGGATTGAAGCTGCCGCACTTGCCGTCTAATATCATGTTTACGGCTTCGTCATGAGAAAACGGAGGTTTATATACGCGCTTGCTCGTGAGAGCGTCATACACATCCGCAAGGGCTACTACCTGAGCCGAGATAGGTATCGCGTCGCCTACGAGTCCGTCCGGATAACCTCTGCCGTCGTAGCGTTCGTGATGCCAGCGGCATATATCGTGAGCGATCTTTACAAGCGGTTCGTTCTGATGCAGTGCAAGATTTTTCAGCATTTCCGCGCCCTTTTCCGAGTGAGTTTTCATGATCGCGAACTCCTCGTCTGTGAGCTTTCCCGGTTTGTTTAAAACTTCGTCGGGAATAGATATCTTGCCTATATCGTGCAGAGCGGAAGCCATGCTGATAGTGGAAATATCCTGTGCGGAGATCTGATAACGGTCGGTTTTCTTTATAATATATTTAAGAAGCAGTTCTGTAATAGTACGCACGCGCACTATGTGCATACCGCTTTCGCCGTTTCTGAATTCTACGATATGGCTGAGGATCTCTATCATTAGGTTGCTTGACTGTTCCTTTTCGCGGATCTGGTCGGCAACCATGCCTATAAGTTTTTTCTGCTTTGCGTAAAGCAGTATCGTATTTACCACCCTGCGCTGGACTATAAGCGTATTGAAAGGTCTTGTTATGAAATCTATTACCCCCAGTTCATATGCTCGTTCTACCTGA
>JAETSS010000044.1 GCA_021769545.1 Eubacterium sp. | reverse complement strand
GAGGACTAAAAATGAAAAAGATATTGAGACTGCAGAGCGCATTGCTTAAGGAAATCGATAAATACGAGAAGCTGATACCCGAAAGGGATCACTTTATCGACTGGGAAAGAGTGCATATAACCAGCTGCGCCAAAATAGGATACATGATGGCGGAGGAACGCGGCGTAGATCCTATACTTGCTGCGGCGGCCTGCGCCTGTCACGATTACGGCAGGATAATAACCGGAAAGCAGGCAGGTCATGCGGAGGCAGGCTACGAGCCTGTTCAGGAGTTTCTGAAAAAGACAGGGCTTTTTTCGGACGAGGAAATCGCACAGATCGCGGTTGCCGTTAAAAATCACAGCAAGAAGGCGGAGGTGGGCTCGCCGCTGGAGGAGATCGTCAAGGATGCCGACGTGCTGGACTTTTACCAGTACGGCTACGACGTAGCGCGAAAAGAGCAGCAGGACAGACTGGAGGCTCTGCTGGGTCATAAGGTCGCGGGGCTGAAATTCTCCCAATAACCACATAACGGCAATATTCCCGACACAGAAAATACACACATATAAATGATAATTAAGTGTAATAATTAATATATGTGAGGTATTTGATAATGGAAAAACAGAAAAAGTCCGCTAAGGGCAGGGCATCAGGGCTGGTAAAGGCGCTGTATGTTATTGCTGCCATACTTATGCTCGTATGGGTGTACATGATCATAGTAAATATAATCTACATCAAGAACTATACGGCCACATACGGGATATCGGTATCCGATATGATGATGGATTCAGTGCAGTACGTCATTACGGGCTCTATAAGCTATTTCATTTACGGTGTGTTGGTTTTCTGCGCAGGTAAGATCATAAGACTGCTGCAGCGAGACAGGGAAGAATCACCGGAGGCAGACGGAGGAATCGCAGAATCGATGCAGGACAGCAAAATCTCAGCAACTGGGAAGCACGATGTAGCCGATGATGCCGGAAATGACGATGACGATAAGTGCTCCTGTGAAACGGGAGATGCCGAAGATACGGCGCAGGCCGAAGTCGGCGACATCCCGGAATCCGAGGATGCCATCGAGGAGACCGAGGTCATAGAAGACGAAGATAAAAAATAAACAACAGATAAGCGGAGAGCATCCGAAGCCTTTGCAGGAAAGAAGCTGCAGGCTTTGCATGCTCTCCGATTTTTTTCAAAAATATAACACGACTATGACGGCGAAATTTATAGATACTATTAATATGAGCGTTATGGTTTTTTTGATAGGAGCGACAGGCTACTCGATAATCGAATACATTTTCAGAGGATACACCCACTGGTCCATGGCCCTGACGGGCGGTGCATGTCTGCTGGCCTTTTATTATTATGCAAAGGCCAACCGGCAGACGGCGACCATGATAAAGGCGGCGGTGGGGGCATGTATATTCACGGTCTTTGAATTTTTTGTAGGGCTGGTGGTCAACGTATGGTTCGGATGGCACGTATGGGATTATTCGGCCCAGCCGGGCAATTTGATAGGGCAGATCTGCCCGATGTTTTCCTTTATATGGTTTCTCATATGTCTGACGATACTGATGGTCTATGAAAATCTGCACCTTATATACAGCGCTTTTCATCACGGCGCATAGGTTTATAGGGGGAATTGTTAAAATGTAATTGTGCAAATAGGCAAATTTTGCTATAATCGAGTAGCAACTATAACTTCGATTAAGAAGGCGTCGATTTATAATTGGCAATGATCACACTATTGTTTAGGAGGAAAATTTATGTTAGACGTAATTCATCAGGGGATCCTGGCAGTCAGCAACGTGCTGTATCAGCCATGGTTCGTACCACTTTTACTGATCATCGGCGGCTTGTATTTTACATTCAGATGTAAATTCATGCAGGTGCGATTGTTCGGCGAATCCTTTAGAGTCATCATGGAGAAGCCAAAGGAAGAAAACGGCATTTCATCCTTTGGTGCACTGATGGTCTCAACGGCGTCGAGAGTAGGTACCGGTAATATCATCGGTGTTGCTACTGCTATCTGTCTCGGAGGCGCCGGCGCTATCTTCTGGATGTGGGTGACTGCATTCATCGGAGGAGCTACGGCATTTATTGAGTCCACACTGGCACAGATATATAAGAAGAGAGACAAGGACGGCTCCAGCTACGGAGGTCCTGCATTCTATATGCAGACCGCACTCAAGCAGAGATGGCTGGGAGTTATCTTCTCCATCCTTATCATACTGATATATGCGGTGGGATATAACATGCTGGCAGCATACAATCTGCAGTCGACATTTGCGACATTCGATTTCTATGACGCAGGCGTGACGCCTAAACTCATCGGCCTGATACTGGCTGTACTGTTCGGCATCATCGTTATCGGCGGAGCAAAGAGACTGATAAAGGTTACAGGCGTTATGGTGCCTGTTATGGGTGTTATCTATGTAGCGGTTTCGATCCTCATACTGATACTGAACGTTACAAATATCCCGGCAATGATCGTCGGAATATTCAAGAGCGCATTTGATTTCGAAGCAATCTTCGGAGGCTTCGCAGGATCCTGTATCATGTGGGGTATCAAGAGAGGTCTGTATTCCAATGAAGCAGGTATGGGTTCCGCTCCTAACGCAGCAGCAAAGGCAGACGTTTCCCATCCGGCAAAGCAGGGTCTCGTTCAGATGCTTTCCGTATTCATCGATACACTGCTTATCTGTTCGGCTACGGCATTCATGTGTCTCAGCACAATGACCGATCCGGCAAAGTTCGTAGATGCAACAGGCGCAGCAGATGCGGCAGGATACGTACAGACTTCCATGGACGCTGCTCTGGGAAGCTTCGGACCGATCTTTCTTGCTGTGGCAATGTCGCTGTTCGCCTTCACTACGCTGATCGGTAACTATTCATACTGCGAAGGCTGTCTTGAGTTCATCATCAAAAGAGCTCCAAGCAGAGGCGAGCTGCTGGTATTCAGAATCCTGGCAACGGTACTGGTATATGTAGGTGCCATCGCAAGTGCCGGATTCGTATGGGATACTGCAGACATGCTCCAGGGACTCATCGTAGTTGTAAACGTTCCGACTATCCTGATACTGGGCGGAACTGCAATAAGATGTCTCAACGACTATGTGAAGCAGCGCAAGGAGGGTAAAGATCCTCACTTCATCGCGAAGGATATCGGCATCAAGGAAGATACTGATTTCTGGAAATAATTTATACGATTGACAAGGGACTGTCGAATTAAGAAATATAATGCGGGAAATAGCGGCGAAAAACTCATTTATTACGCGATATCCTGTTAAAAAAACTCTTAATGCGACAGTCCTTTTTTATCGTTATGTACAAGTTGACATGGAAATTGTCCTATAGTAAACTGAATTATCAGAGATTTTGAAAACAGACTTTATCGCCTCGCGATGGTGGATGCATTCAGGGGGAGAAGGAGAAACAGACAAGATATGAACAGAGAAGATTACATTAAAATTATTCAAACTATGGCTGACGAAGACGGCATCTCCTTAGAGGAGGAAGAAAAGAAGCTGCAGGAGATGATCGATGAGCTTTTCACCAATATGGATGAAGACATCCTTGAGAGCTGGAAAAATCTGTTGTGCATAAGCAGAAATCCTACCGTTGAAGAGTTCCTTTATGGCATGGCCGCCATGCTGGAAAGTGTATACAGCAAGAAGGATACTGTGCTGCACTGAGCTGCCTTGAGATGAGCTGATCCGCTTCCCTGTAGCCTCCGATATGCGAGGCTGAGGAAGTTATTTTTTGGTGCGGTAAGTCAAATAATATATTATCGGAACAAACGCAAAATATTTTTACGCAGGAGAAGGAATATGAAGAATTATAAAAAGCTGCAGAACGGCAGCGATATAAGAGGTATCGCAATAACAGGAGTACCGGGAGAGCTCCCCAATCTGACGCCTTATGAAGCGGCGGATATAGCGCGGGGCTTCATGATATGGATATGCCATAAGCTGGATAAAGCTCCCGGAGATGTAAAGATCGCAGTGGGCCGCGATCCGAGGGTTTCGGGGAAACGTCTGATGGAGGGGCTGATGAACGGTTTCGGTCCTTACGGTGCAAAGGTCTATAATTGCGGACTGGCATCCACGCCGGCAATGTTCATGACTACGGTATTTCCCGAATTTTCATGCGATGCAGGCATCATGATAACGGCCAGCCACCTGCCGTATAACAGAAACGGATTCAAATTCTTTACACGTGAAGGCGGACTCAACAAGGGCGACATTTCACAGATCCTGGCATATGCAGAGGATGAAGACTCGGGAATAAAGCATCTGGGCGAGCCTGAAAACATTGACGGAAGGGTGGCGGATTTCGGCAAGCCCGTATATCCCATGGAGGAAGCCGATATCATGACCCTTTACTGCGATCACCTTAAGAAGCTCATCGTAGACGGAGTAGGGGAAGGTGAAAGACCGCTTGAAGGCATGAGGATCGTCGTGGACGCGGGAAACGGAAGCGGAGGCTTCTATGCAAAGAGGATATTGAAACCTCTGGGAGCCGATATAAGCGACAGCCAGTATCTGGAGCCCGACGGGATGTTCCAGAACCATGCGCCTAATCCCGAGGACAGCGAAGCCATGAACTCCATAGCCATGAAGGTGATATCCACCGGCGCGGATTTCGGACTCATATTCGATACCGACGTTGACAGATCAGCGGCCGTCGACGGCAGAGGCAGAGAGATCGCCAAGAACGGCATCGTTGCCATGGCAGCGGCTCTTATAGCGGAAGATCACCCGGGAACAACGGTAGTCACCGACAGCATCACCAGCAGGCAGCTTACGGCTTTCCTCGAAAATGAACTTGGATTGAAGCATTTCAGATTCAAGCGCGGATATAAAAACGTGATAAACAAGGCCCAGGAGCTCAACGCACAGGGCGTGGATTGCCAATTAGCGATAGAGACTTCGGGACATGCGGCCCTCAAGGAGAATTATTTCCTGGATGACGGCGCATATCTGGCAACGAAGATCGTGATAAAAGCGGCTAGACTCAACAAGCAGGGCAAGACGCTGGACAGCGTCATAGAAAAGCTGGAGGATCCCGCAGACGAAAGAGAAGTCAGGATCCCTATCACCGCCGCGGATTTCGGATCATACGGAGACAAGGTCCTGGCGGATCTGGAAAGCTTCGTCAAATCTTCGGATGAGCTTTCTCTGGAGGAGCCTAACCACGAAGGTGTCAGGATAAACTTCCCGGGCGGCTGGTGTCTGCTGAGAAAATCCCTGCATGACCCGATACTGCCGATGAACATGGCTGCCGACGAGGAAGGCGGCTGCAAAGCTATAGCACAGGTCATGGAAAAATTCCTGTCATCGTATGATGGTCTGGATATTTCGGTCATGGAGTAGAAGGATGAAAAGCAAGAGAAAACATTTCGTTACATGCGGACAGATGAAGCTTCTGGAGAAAAGAGCCGACGAAGCAGGTCTGTCGTATTATCAGATGATGGAAAACGCAGGCAGAGGAGCTGCCGCACAGATCATGGAAAGGGCAGCGTATCGGAGGATCATCGGATCCGGCGGTGCGGGCGGTATGGATATGGATATTCCCAAGATCGCGGAGGCTGTGACCGTTGATATTTCAAACGATTCGCCTAATGGCGATGCGAATGTGCGCCCGGATGCCATCAGGGCGATGATATTCTGCGGCAAAGGCAACAACGGCGGAGACGGCTTCGTGGCAGCCAGGATATTGAGCGATGCAGGCTATGACGTGACCGTTGTTCTTGTGGACGGAGAGCCTAAGACAGAGGACGCCATTGCCAATTTCGATCTGCTTTCACAGATGCCTGTCAGGATCATGGATATGACGAAAAACGAGGCTTCGCTGATGGAGCTGAAAGGTGCGCCTGATATTATTGTTGATGCAATTTACGGTACGGGCTTCCACGGCAGCCTTAGCGGCAATGCCCTGAAAGCCGCCATCTATATAAACAGATTTTCCAAGGGACAGCAGACGGATGGGACGAGAGTCTTCGCTCTCGATATCCCTTCCGGTCTTGGCGGTGATCTTACAGACGAAAAAGAGCTGGAACGCAGCAGCGTCACAGCTCACTATACCATTACATTCCATGCCAGAAAGCCTGTTCATCTTCAGAAGTTCGCAGAGAAATACTGCGGGAAGATAATCGTCGTGGATATCGGCATAGATGAAGAGAAGCTCTGGGATGTAGAATACTGATCATTTTTTATTTGCGCGGGCCTTCTCCTGCTTCTTGATCTCATTCCAGAGAGCAAGGCTTTCTTCCTGAGATGTGACCTTTACATCTCCGAAGACATGGGGATGCCTGCGTATCATTTTTTCCGAAACTCCCTGTATCACATCGTTTATATCGAAGCGCTTTTCCTCCGCCGCGATCTGAGCATGCATGACTACCTGCAGCAGCAGATCGCCCAGTTCCTCGCACAGATTGTCGTCATCCCTGTTGTCTATAGCATCTATGACCTCACCGGATTCCTCGATGAGGCATTCCTTGAGACTTTCATGAGTCTGCTTGATATCCCACGGACATCCGCCGGGAGCGCGCAGCGCAGCGATTATTTCTATCAGATCGTTAAAATCGTATTTTCTGTTTTCAGACATATTATCCTCCTGATCGAGACTAATTGAGATTTCCCATTTTGTAGCCGCCCAGATCCAGGGCGACGAATTTGAAGCCGCAGGCCCTGAGTTTCTGATCTACCTTATCCATAAAGTCCGCATTGCAGAATCTGATGCGGTCCTCCGGCAGGACCTCTATCCTTGCCACATCGCCGTGATGACGTACACGGACCTGCGCGAAGCCCTCGCTGCGAAGGAAAACCTCGGCATCGTATACGGCCTTGAGCTTTTCCTCTGTGATCCTGCTTCCGTAAGGTATCCTTGAGGCCAGACATGCAAAGGCAGGCTTGTTCCAGATGTCTGCAGCCAGTGCTTCGCCTATTTTCCTGTCGCCGGTCGCAAGCTCCCTGAGCGCCGTTCTTATATCCGACTTGGTGAGCCCCGCATCCTTGAGGGGATTTGCGATATCCAGCTCCTGCAGTGCTCTGTAGCCCGGTCTGTAGTCATCCATATCGTCGAGATTGGTACCGTCCGCGAGGATGCGCCCCTCTGTATCGGCCATATTCTTAAGAGATGAGAAGATGGCCTTTTTGCATATGTAGCATCTGTCCCTCGGATTGTCCTCGATGGCGGGCAGGATATCACTCACATCCGCAAACTCGTGGCTGACGCCCAGCCTGCTGCATAGCTGCTGCGCATACAGGATCTCGTCTTCGGCAAAATGGGGACCCTTGGCAGTCAGTGCGGCGACTCTGCCGTCGCGCCATATGCTGTATGCGAAGGTAAGCAGGAATATGCTGTCGACGCCGCCGGACAGCGCCACCAGCATCTGTCCGTATCCCGATATTATGTTTTTGAGCCTTTCCAGCTTGTCTGATAATGCGGTCATGCCGCACCTCCTTTCAGAAGCTCTTTACATAGCGCCCTTTACAGCGTCGTTTCCTTGCTTCTTTTCCCGGGTAATTGTGCCACTACGATGGCAGCGAACATTATGACGCATCCGGCTGCTTCTCTTACAGACAGCGCTTCACCAAGAACCACCATTCCCGTCAGAACGGCAAATACCGATTCGAGGCACAGTATCATGGAAGCCACAGTCGGATCGGCGTCAGCCTGAGCGACGATCTGCAGCGTATATGCCACGCCGCAGGAAAGCACTCCCGCATAGAGCAGCGGCAGCCATGCCGACACCAGCGTTGAAAAAGTCGGAAGATCGAAGCCAAGGAGCGGGTCCACCCAGATAAACGCCAGCGACAGGAGCCCCGCTACGAAAAATTGTATGCAGGACAGCTTCACCCCGTCCACCAGCGGGGAGAAGTGATCTATCACCAGGATATGCAGTGCAAACAGCAGCGCACATATAGGCATCATCATATCGCCCTTGTTGAGGTGACCGAAGCCGCCGTCCGCCGGGATGCACAGCAGATAGAGACCTATGGCCGAAGCCGCCACGCAAAGCCATATTACAGGACGGACCTTTTTCCTGATGAAAAGCCCCAGAATAGGTACCAGCACCACGTAAAGTGCAGTTATGAAGCCCGCTTTTCCTGCAGTGGTGTAGCAGATGCCTATCTGCTGCAGATTGCTTGCCACCATGAGAAAAAGCCCACAGCATATGCCGCCTACCAGCAGATTTTTTCTTTCCTTTTTCCTGTCCTCTTCCGTCTTTTCGGGAGCGGCAGTGTCTTCACCTGTGTCATTGCCGCTCTTGAATCTGTTGAGAAAGCCTATGGCAGGGATCAGGACTATACCGCCGATGACGGTCCTTACTCCGTTGAAAGCCAGAGGACCGATCAGATCCATGCCGCTTTTCTGAGCCACAAAAGAACTGCCCCAGATCAGGGCAGTGAGTACAAGCATTAAATCTCCACGTAGTTTTTTACTCATTTTAGATACATCCTTTTAAAAATAATTTACTAAGATATTATATCAAATCATCCGGCGATTGCAAATGTATTTGAAAACATGATAACGTTCTGCAAAGTCTGCAAATTCCAAAGATCAAGGAGTTTTAGCCCGGAATCTTTGGAATTTCACCCCTAAGAAGACCGGCTAAGCAAGTCAAGTCCTAAAAAGTGTGTAAATTCAAAATCAGTTAAAATGTCTGGTATCTGAGATTTCTGTTCGATATTAGCAGAGATCTCAGGCTGCTTTCTGCTGTTTGATCTTCTCTT
>JAETSS010000409.1 GCA_021769545.1 Eubacterium sp. | reverse complement strand
AACGATAGGAACGTCGGTTCCAGCTGCGGTCATAAGGCCACCTGCTGCAATTGTCGATGGACCACAGGAAGCAATCCTTATATCTTGGCAAAATGATCGGGCCGAAGATCCAGCTCATCTCTTGCAAAAAGTATTCAGACGGTTTGCCATGGCCATTCAGCAGCCATTCCACCAGTCCCGCAGCATGAATGTCCGTGATTTCTTCCTTGAGCTGTGCATGCATAGTCTGTACGCCGTTTATCGTTTGCACGACAAACTCGTAGTCAGAACGATCAGGGTTCAGACCAAAGAAGCATTTTTCGTTATTGGAGATATTGGACAGCAGTCTCTTTCGCTCATCAATGATCCTTGCAGCATATTCGACAGCCAGCTTGGTTGCGGGCTTCTCGGCAAATTGATCAATAAATTGATTCATAGAAAGCCTCCCAGAAAAGAGTGACCGGCAAACATGGTCAGGCGGATGAATGTGATCACAGAGTTCTCGGCAACAGTGATGGGCGCATCCAGCTCTGTGAGTTCTTCGCCATCAAGAAAGACGCGAAATAAGCCATCCTCATAGCAGGTGATGGCGTTCTGATAGGAGGTATAGGGTTCCGCCGGTTTGCCGTTATAGTTAATGCCGAAAGCAATCTTGCCGATATCAGCCATGTTTTCGACATTTCTATCAGATAACGGCTCCGGATTACCGTTGCTGTCCAGCAGGTCGTTGTAGGTCTGAACACAGCTGTAAACGCACTCATAGATCAGCTCGCGGAGCGTTTTGGGGGAACGTTCGATATGAAAAGGCTGCCCGGCAACCTTATCCCGCTTCGCTCCCAACTGCTTTATATTGATACTGATGTTCAACAGATCACATCCTCCGCTGTTTTACTTGAGAATTCATTGTGTGTGCGAAAACAGGAATTCGTGACTTTCGTGATCGGATGAGGAGATATTCACCAAATCGTCCAACCCAGATAAAGCTTGTTTTCATTCGCCTTCTTACATGGTTTCATCATAGCAGATAAACAGCCCGGAATCCTGATCAT
>JAETSS010000043.1 GCA_021769545.1 Eubacterium sp. | reverse complement strand
GCAGATGACAGATGCTGTGGACGAACAGATATACCAGCTCCCTTTCCACGGAATGCCCGTATTCCTCCGCCTGCTCTTCTGCCTTCTCCTGACATATGACCACATCTCCCAGCAATATCTCCTCACCGTCATCCATATCCTCCATATCCTCTATAAGAGGAAAAGACAACACATCCGTAGGGCTGTCCACGTTCCTGTAGCTCTTATTGAGATCATGGATCTCTTCTTTCGATACAAAGGAAAGGCTGACCTCCATGTTGTCGGGACAGAGTCCCTCGTTTTCCACGCACAGTGCGGCGGCCTTAACGAAAACATCCATCATTTCAGCCGTCACGGCGTTTTCATCGTTGCACATTATCCTCATACGATCACTCTTCCTCCTTAGGCGGATGAGCCTTGTAATACACATCGTACGCATTGATGATCTTCTTGACAAGCTGATGCCTTACTACGTCTACATCCTTCATATAGCAGAAGCCTATTTCCTTGACGTCCTTCAATATCTTCGATGCTTCGATGAGGCCTGATTTTTTGCCTCTCGGAAGGTCTATCTGGGTCACGTCTCCCGTTACGACCACCTTTGAACCGAAGCCCATTCTCGTCAGGAACATCTTCATCTGCTCCGGCGTCGTATTCTGAGCCTCGTCCAGAATGATAAAGGAATTGTCAAGGGTCCTTCCTCTCATATACGCCAGCGGAACAACCTCTATGACCTCCTTTTCCTTGAGCCTCAAGGCGCTTTCCCTGCCCAGCACATCGTAGAGGGCATCGTAGAGGGGCCTCAGATACGGATCCACCTTTTCCTGCAGGTCGCCCGGAAGGAATCCCAGCCTTTCTCCCGCTTCAACGGCCGGTCTTGCCAGTATTATCTTCTGTATCTCCTTGTTCTTGAAAGCGTTTACCGCCATGGCAACGGCTATATACGTCTTGCCCGTTCCTGCGGGACCTATGCCGAACACCACGTCCTTTCGTCTGATGGTATCCACATAGCCCTTCTGTCCTATCGTCTTAGGTCTCAGCGGCTTTCCCTCATGGGTGAAGCATATTATGTCTCTGCTGACGTTTTCCTCCTTGTATGAGATCCCCTTATCGCTCAGGTCTGCAATGTAGTTTATCTTCTGCTCGTCCAATTTTTCTCCTTTTTCCAAAACGCCCATCATCTCTCTGATTATTTTTTCCGCCTGAGAAATGTGGGTACCCTTCAATATCAGGTCGTTATCTCTCTGTATTATATCGACCTTGAAATTATCTTCTATCAGCTTTAGATTTTTATCAAGTCCCCCGAAAAGCTCTCCTCTGTCGATGGTGTCGCTTATGGGGACGTTTACCATATTCGAATTTTCCCTGCTGCGGTTTTCCAACTGATGTCTCCTTTTTCCACGATTTCCATGATTGTGTTTTAATATCCTTTATACTTATTATATTTTCTCACAGGAAAAAAGGCAATATAAAAGGCAACACTTTCCTTCCTCCATTCGCCGTTTCTCACTCCTGCTGCGCTTTTTCCTCTGTCTTCTTCTCCTTCTTGACCTTTATCGCCTTTTCCTCTCCTATATCCTCCAGGATCTCAAGTAACACATTTGCCTTGATGGTCCCTTCGCTTTCCGAATAATCTATGCTCTGGCTCACGATCTCCTCTCCACTGTCAAGATCGTCACGTTCATACTGCCTTATGGCAGCCTCCACCACGCTCTGTACCTTTTTCATATCGCGGTGACGCTCCCTGATATCCACCTCACATATCTTCACCAGGCTGAGCTTTACGGGCAGCGGCTTTACGATGTCCAGAAGCTTCCTTTCCTCCCTTACGGACGCTTCGTATCCGTTGAGTCCCGATGCCGTATCCAATTCAAGATCACCGAATCTGATATATATCCCGGGGATGAAGTGCCCCGTATATTCCTTTATTCTCTCGTTTTTTTCAACATAATATGTAAGCTGCAGGGGAGCCTTTGCAAACACCTGTCCGGTGGCATGGCTGTAAAGTGTCTTCACATCATCGCCCTGACTGTAATCCGTACTCTGATATTCGAAGGAGCCGCTTATGAGCAGGTCTCCTTTATTGACATAATCGCCCTTCTGCACGCAGGCGTTGCCCTGCAGCGGCAGTATCTTTTCCACCATGCCAGAGCGTGAGGCCACTATATCCACCGGAGTTTTTTTCGCCTTCTCCGCAGCCTTGCTGTCTGAGGCTTCCGCCACTTCGATCTCTATCAGCCTGCCGTTTTCATACACGCTTACCCATGTTATATCTTCAAAATTCCCGTACAGGGCCTTCTTGACGTCATCGTAGTTTTCCGGCTTCCTGACGCCCTCGTAAAGACCTGCCTCGGCGATGACCTGCCTCAGACTTTCCTCACTTATGCTCCTGTACCCGTCTATCCTTATTTCAGCCACAAAGAGGCTCTGATAAAAAATCAAGGCACCCAGTAAAAAGGCGCCTGTCAATGCTACTATATTGGCTTTCATGCTTTTGAAAAGCGAGACTGCTCCGCCTTCCTTCAGGACCGTTATCTTATACGAGTGTCCCGCTGTTTTTTTCAGACCGTCGAAATCATCTCCCCTTACCTCTGCGGTGGATTCAAGCTTATCCTTCCATTTCAGATTTCTCAAGGGGATATCATTTTTTATGCATTTGTTGACGATATTATTCAGATCGGTCCCTTCGATCCTTATCTTCCTGTAATGATGCAAAAAACCGAATCTCTTCAACTTCACCCGACACCAGCATCCTTCCTTCTTTCAGTTGCGTTATAACAAACTCACGGCCTTCCACGGAGGTATACCTCTGTCCGTTGAAAACAACTATCTGACTGTCGGTCAAAAGCATCACTTTTTTCACATTATCAAGCACAGTCGTTTTGCCCGTCACCAGTACTCTGGGCATATTGATCGCAAAATCAAACAGCAGCTCTTCCTTGATGGACATGATCTCTCCCCGCTTTCATATTTGCCAAAGGCATAATTAATTATATTCGGGTCCTAAAGAAATATCACATCCATTATCTTTTCGGCTGTTTTTATTCCGTCAACGGCTGCTGACATTATTCCGCCTGCATAGCCGGGTCCTTCGCCTGCGGGATAAATCCCCGCGATGCATGCCTGATGTTTCTCATCTCTGATTATCCTTACGGGTGATGAACTTCGGGTCTCAACTGCCGTCATGACGGCGTCGTCGCTGTCAAAGCCCCTGAGCCTCCTTCCGAGAAACGGCATCGCTTCAATTATCGCCTCGGAAGCAAAGTCCGGAAGGCTCCTTCTCACTGCGTCGCCCGGTTCCCTGCGAAAATGTCCGTAATCTGTTTTCGGCAGCATTCCTCCGCCGTTTTCATATGCGAGTCTTTCATATTTTCTCTGGAATTCTATCCCCGCAAGTGGGTGTTCCGACGGGAAATCCGACGTCCGAACGTCCACCAGCAATCCGCTGTTGGCATATTCACCGTCTCTGCCGCTGTTGCTCATGCCGTTGGTCACCGCGGTGCCTTCCTCGGAGGCCGCATTTATCACATAGCCTCCCGGGCACATGCAGAAGGTATATACGCCTCTTCCGTTTTCACACCTGTGATTGAGCTTGTAGTCAGCAGCTCCCAGCCCTGCAGCCGGTTCCTCCGTACCGTACTGGCTCCTGTTTATCAGCTTCTGAGGATGCTCTATCCTGACACCTATGGAAAACGGCTTCTGCTGTAGCTCAAGGCCTTCTTCGTACACCATCTCAAAGGTATCTCTGGCGCTGTGACCTATGGCAAGGACCAGACTGTCGGTTTCCATGATACTGCGCCTGCCGCTGCGGTCAACGGTCTTCACGGCTCTGAGATATCTTCCGGCGCCTTCATCTCCCGTTACTATTCCTTCCAGCTTCGTATCGAAATATACGCTGCCTCCCAGAGACTCTATCTTCTTCCTTATGTTCTTCACTATGCTACGCAGCCTGTCCGTGCCGATATGAGGCTTATGCCTGTACAATATGCTTTCATCCGCTCCAGCTTCGACGAATTCTCTCAGCACTTTGGATATGCGTATATCCTTTATCCCCGTAGTCAGCTTTCCGTCGGAAAATGTCCCGGCCCCGCCTTCACCGAACTGGACGTTGGATTCCGTATCCAGGATCCCTTCGTGCCAGAACTTCGATACGGCTTCCACACGCCTGTCTACGGACTGTCCCCGTTCTATCACTATCGGTTCCATTCCCGCCTCTGCCAGGATCAGCGCCGTAAACATTCCGCACGGCCCGAAGCCGGCCACCACTGGACGCATACCGCCCTTACTGCGGCCCACTGACCTTTTCAGATCGTCGTAATTTTCCCTGCGTGCTTCCTTGAGAGGCAGCCTTTCTCTGCATGAAAAGTCCACCGTGTACACCAGCTTTATATCAGGCTTTCTTCTGGCGTCTACCGATTCTCTGATTATTTCCATATCGTTTATTTCAAGAGCCGGTCTTTTCAGCTTTTTTCTTATGGCCGCGGCAAGATCGCCGTGGTCCTGACCTGTATTGAGTTTTATCTGATTTATCCTGTATCTCATCTTGACCTGCCGTTTAAGGCCTTTGCCGCCTTTATTCCCGTCTCCCATGCGTTCTGGAGATTATATCCCCCGCACGGACCCTGTATATCTATTATTTCACCTGCAAGGTACAGCCCGGAAGCGATCTTCGACTCCATGGTATCCATATCTATCTCTTCCGTGGCAACTCCGCCTGCAGTGCACTGTGCGTTTTTCCATCCCTTGACGCCCAGCACCGGCAGAGTCCATTCCTTTATCATATCGATGCCGACTCTGGAAGCCAGCTTTTCAGACAGTATGCCGAAGGAGCTGTTCCTCCGCGAGATCTGCTCATATGTGAAATCCGGCGCAAGATCGGCTTTCACAGCGAACCGCTTCAAAGCATCCTTCACGGCTTCTCCCTTCTCCGCCTTTACATATGGTGTCAGATTGAACACGCATATGCCGGAGATACCGTCTGCCGTGAACTGTATCTCTCCCGTCTCTTCATGCAAAAGCCTTCCGTCCTTATAGATGCCTACCCGACCCTTTGCACGGACGCCCTTGATATCTGCAAAGTCACCGCATTCCAGCGACGTCAAAACGGGGTATACTCTCTTTATGGTGTGTCCCAGCGACCTTGCTACAACATAGCCGTCCCCGGTGGTCCCGAACTGCGGAGCAGCCTTGCCCCCTGTCGCCAGAATGACACTGGACGCATGCAGCTTCCTGCCCTTTCCGTATGCGATGTGAAATCCTTCGCCGTCCTTTGCCTTTGCGACTTCCGTGACCTGTGCCGACGTGATGATCTCCACGTGGTTTTCCTCTGCGGCACGTGTCAGGGTCTTAACGACATCGGATGCCTGATTCGAGTAGGGATAATACCTGCCTTCATCGTCACAGTACGTTTCAAGTCCCATAGACCTAAAAAAATCCAGGGTCAGATCCTTGCATGGACAGGCGCTGTTGGTGATGTTACACCGGCCGCCTCCTGTTGCCATGATCTTTTTTCCCGGGATTTCGTTTTTTTCCAGAATACATGCATTTATATCCTTATCCAGAGAGGCGGCAGCAGCCAGTCCTGCCGCTCCGCCCCCTATGATACATACGTCATATCTTTTCATTGGTCTGCACTCCTGCGCCCATATCCGTTCCCGCCTCTGCGGCTTCCTTCATTCTGAGACGCTCCTGCACCTTTTCGGGCGTTTCGTCCTCATCGCTTATCTTTACAGGCTCGCGCTTTCTCTTGTATATCCTTATATACGATTTCTTCTCATGAGGCATATGTATACCGAGCTCTATGATGTTTATTCCCTGCATCAACAGGAACATTCCCAAAAGCACAGCGGTAGTCATCCATATAACCAACGGATTGATGAATCCGAAGATACCCACCAGCAGTGTCACAACTCCCGTTATCATCGTGGTCCTGAAATTCGATCGTTTCTTTTCCTTGTTTATGTGGGTCGCAGCTTCGATCCTCAGTATTCCCGACACAAACATCCATACCGCGAAAACCATGGTTATGGCAGCATCGGCAACAAGCTGGTTGCACAGTATCAGTATACCCAGAAGAAGGGTGATAAGAGCGTCGGTCAGGATCCATCCGTTATTGTCTCCCTTATTGTGGAGCCCTCTGCCGATAAAATATGCCAGCGCGTGGATAAGTCCGTTTATCACCATCACCAGCCCTATTACGAATGCCAGCGATAAAAACGTCTGTCCCGGGTTCATGAAACAAAATACACCGGTCAATGCCATAAGAATGCCGCTTACTATGGTTAAAATTCTCATATTATACTAACTCCTTTACCAAATATCATCAAATTCTTCTGTCTGGAAGTCCTCATTTTCCCATCGATCTATACTGCTTTTGTTTTCCATCAGCTTAAAAACGAGAAGTATTGGCCCGATTATAAGCAGGATATTCCTCATCACTCTGTTTATTCTGGTCAGCATACCCGTATCATCTCCTTTTTATATTCTGTGTTGTTTAGTATAACATAAATCACACCCCAATAAAAAGAAGATTATGTGTTGTTTTTGAACAAGTCTTTTTTATGGTGTATAATATAGAAAATTTCACTTTGAAAGGAGCGCGCTTTTATGGACAGAGTCATACTTCACTGCGATATGAACGGATTCTTTGCATCCGTCGAGCTTCTCGACTATCCGCAGCTCAAAGACAAGCCCATGGCGGTATGCGGCAATCCCGACAACCGTCACGGTATCATACTTGCGAAAAACGAGATAGCCAAGAGCTACGGCGTCGTAACCGCCGAGACCCTCTGGCAGGCAAGGAAGAAATGTCCGCAGCTGCAGACCGTCCCGCCCCACCACGATAAGTACAGGCACTACAGCAAACTCATCAACGAGATATATCTGCGGTATACCGATATGGTGGAACCCTTCAGCGTGGATGAATCGTGGCTTGATGTCACCGGAAGCCTCAGGCTCTTCGGCACAGGCCGCCAGATCGCTGACACTCTGAGGGAAACGGTAAAGAAAGAGCTTGGTCTGACACTGTCTGCCGGAGTCTCCTTCAACAAGATATTCGCAAAGATGGGCAGCGACTACAAAAAACCGGATGCCACCACGGTGATAACGAGAGAAAATTTCAAGTCACTGCTATGGCCCATGGACATCGGCTCCATGTTTTTCGTGGGAAAAGCCACGGCCCGCAAGCTCCACGACTTCGGCATAAAGACCATAGGTGAGCTTGCCATGTCCGACAAGAAGATGATATCCTCCCTTCTCGGCAAGCAGGGAGGCGTGATACACGACTACGCCAACGGTCTCGATATGACTCCCGTGCTGCGTTACGATCAGCTTGAAAAGATAAAATCCATCGGAAACGGCACCACCTTCAGAAGGAACCTCCAGGGTCCCGACGACATAAAGGTGGCAGTGATGGGACTTTCCGATACCGTCGCCACAAGACTGCGCAAACATAAAATGAAGGCCTTCGGTGTCAAGGTAGACATCAAAGACCCTGATTTCAAAGTCATCTCAAGACAGCAGCAGCTCGACAATCCGACGAACCTGACGGAGATAATAGCCGATACCGCCATGAAAATAATCAAACGGTCATGGCAGATGAGGAACCCCATCAGGATGCTCACCGTCACCGCCATAAACCTGTGCGACGAAAACCAGTCCCAGCAGCTTTCCCTCTTTTCCGATGAGAATATCATGGTGGAAAAGGGTGAAAAGATAGAGCGCACCATGGACGACATACGGGAAAAATTCGGCTCCGGCGCCATCAATTTCGGTTCCGTCATCAACAACGACATCGGGCTGGATTTCGAAACTCCTCTCGATAAGGAGGACTAGGAAAGCATCTCCGCGATCCTGTAAAGCTCCCTGTCAAAATCACGTTTCAGCTCAAGGGCTTTGTCGAGATCGTATGCGACGATCTCACCGTTACAGGTACCTATGGCCTTGCTGCATTCATCATCGAACAGCAGCTGCACGGCTTTTGTTGCCATGACGCTTGCCAGCACTCTGTCTCGTCCCGACGGCGTCCCGCCCCGCTGTATATATCCGGGAACCACGGTACGTGCTTCTCGTCCCGTCCTGTCCTGTACCAGCTCTGCAAGTGCATCGGAGCTTATGTCGACGCCCTCCGCCTTGATTATTATGCTGTGGAGCTTTCCCGACTGCTGTCCTCTAAGGACGCGTCTGCACACAGCGTTGGTATCAAGCTCAAGCTCCGGCACCAGTATGACGTCTGCTCCTCCGGCAAGGCCCGCATAAAGGGCTATATCGCCGCAGTTCCTTCCCATCACCTCTATGATGGTAGTCCTCTCGTGAGCGGAAGCCGTATCCCTGATATTGGATATCATGGACAGCACCGTATTCACGGCTGTATCGAAGCCTATGGTATAGTCCGTATAGGCAAGATCGTTATCTATGGTCCCGGGAACTCCCATCACCGTAAGACCCCGCCTGTCAAGCTCAAGACCGCCTCTGAACGATCCGTCTCCGCCGATCACAACAAGACCTTCTATCCCGAAGGTCTCCAGCATATTCATGGCATGCTCCTGACCTTCCTCTGTCATGAACCTCTCGCTTCGTGCGGTCCTCAGTATTGTTCCGCCACGCTGCAGTATATCTCCAACGGAATGCCACTCCATTTTCTTTATATCTCCGTCAAGCAGGCCCTCATAGCCCCTTTCTATACCGTAGACCTCCATATCCATGGAACGTCCTGTGCGCACCGCTGCTCTGACTGCAGCGTTCATGCCCGGGGCATCTCCTCCGCTTGT
>JAETSS010000408.1 GCA_021769545.1 Eubacterium sp. | reverse complement strand
CAAGGATATGAGCGTTATCGAGGAACCGCCGGAGGACAGATATCCGGTACAGACATATGTCATGGAGCAGGATAACTTTATCATCCGTGACGCAATAGAAAAGGAACTGGCAAGGGGCGGACAGGTATATGTCCTCTACAACAGGGTGGAATCCATCAATAAGGTTGCAAGCGAGATAGAAGCTCTCGTTCCCGATGCCGACGTCATAGTAGGGCACGGAAAGATGCGTGAAAACCAGCTTGAAAAGGTGATAATGAGCTTTGCCGAGGGCGAATACAATGTGCTGGTGGCAACTACCATAATAGAGTCCGGCATGGATATACCCAATGTAAACACCATGATAGTGCTGGATGCGGACAGGTTCGGGCTGGCGCAGCTGCATCAGCTGAGAGGCAGAGTGGGACGTTCGGGAAGGATGGCATATGCCTACCTGATGTACACCAGAGATAAGAATCTCAACGAGATAGCCGAAAAGCGCCTTCGCGCCATCAAGGAGTTTACGGAGTTCGGTTCCGGTTTCAAGATCGCCATGAAGGACCTTGAGCTGAGAGGCGCCGGAAACCTCCTTGGAACGGAGCAGTCGGGCCATATGCTCAATGTGGGATATGAGCTTTACTGCAAGATGCTTGAGGAAGCCGTAGAAGAGGCACAGGGAAAACAGCCGTTGCCTCAGGCAGAAGAAACGGCCTTCAGCCTTTCCATACCGGCCGTCATCTCCAAACGCTATATAGAAAACGAAGTGCTGAGACTCCAGATGTATAAGAAGATCGCCATGATAGAAAACGATGAGGATGAAGCGGAGATCATAGACGAGCTGCTGGACAGATTCGGAGACATCCCAAGGGATACCATGAACCTCATCAAGATATCCAAGATAAGAGCCATGGCAGGAAAGCTGGGGATCAAGGAAATACTGCAGCAGGGATATAAGGTGATATTTAAGCTGTGGGAAAACGCAAAGCTGACGGAAGGCATCATGGCGGCGCTGGTGTCGCAGTACGGCGAGAAGATGATGATAAACGGAGGTAAGG
>JAETSS010000042.1 GCA_021769545.1 Eubacterium sp. | reverse complement strand
TGAGCCTTTCCACATCATTAGGATCACCGGCATCGACCTCCATACCCGTTATGGCAGGAGCGATATACTTGAGTATCGCTTCTATTATAGACTCCGTCGTATCTCCCGTTATGGGTTTTGTAGGAGGGGCTTCGCCATATCCCGTTTTTCCGTCATCGGTCTTTATCAGCACAATCGTATTTTCTGCGCTTACTACAGTTCTCAGAGCAGTCTTGAATGGTTTTACCATGGGTATGCTCAAATGTCTTAATTCTACTGATTCAATCTTCATTTTGCCCTTTCCGCTTTTTCAAGTTACAATTGGATATCTCTGCCCGACAGATCCTTTTCGCCTTTGCTGCTGAATATCTGGTAGCAGAAGTATGCTATTACCAGACAGAATACCAGCATGGATATCCAGGCATTGTCCGTTCTAAGGAAGTCCAGGAACGGCCAGCTGTCTATTCCAGTGCCGCAGTATATGAGTATCGTTGCCAATACGCCCATAAGAGCATCGCCGGCGATATATCCCGATGCGTAAAGAGTGCCTTTTTCTATTTTCTTGGCTCTTACGTCATCGCTGTAGCTTATCTTCTTATCAACTATACCTCTGATAACTCCGCCGATCATCATCGTAACGCTGAGATGGATAGGCAGATATAATCCTACCGAGAACGGCAGTACCTCGCCGCCCAAAAGCCATACGGCAAGGGCTATGCCCATACCGGCCAGGATCAGCGTCCAAGGCAGATTGCCCTGCATCACGCCCTCTGCAAGAGATTTTATCATGCTGGCATGAGGTGCCGCCAGATCTTTGCTTCCTATCGTGTATACCTTGTCCAATACGATTATTACAGCTCCCATTACAGCAGCGGAACAGATTATTCCTATCATCTGTCCGTACTGCTGGTTTTTAGGAGTAGCTCCCAAAAGGAATCCCGTTTTCAGATCCTGCGCCATATCTCCTGATACACCTATGCAGACGCATACGATGGATCCGATGATGACTACCGCAGTCACTCCGCTTACTCCGTTGAAGCCCATCACTCTAAACAGGATCGCGGTAACCAGCAGACTTCCTATGGACATTGCAACTATAGGGTTATTGGAGCTTCCCACATATCCAACGAGATGTGCCGATACGGCAACGAAAATAAAGCCGAAAATGAGAACGATGATAGCTCCTATGCTTCCTGTAAGCACACTCGGGAATACAGGCTGGAATGCGATAACTGCCAGCAGTATGATGGTGACAACAAGAACTACCCGCATTGATACGTTCCTGTCGGTCCTCTTGATTTCTTCCGCCTTTACCTTATATGCTCCAAAGGTCCCCTTAAAGGACTTGATGATTATAGGCAACGCTTTGAACAGGCTTATAAACGCCCCCATTACAACCGAGCCTATACCTACATATTTAAGATAATATGTCCACATATCCCAATGATCCATCTCACCGATAGGTATATCCGCTATACCTATGGCTTCCGGTGCGTACTGACCTACCATGTAGATAAGCGGCAGTATTCCGAACCAACCTACCAGCGAACCTGCCAGCGACATTGCGGAGATCCTCGGTCCTACCAGGAATCCTGCGCCCAGCAGAGAAGGATACACGTCAGCTCCGAAAGCTCCGCCTTTCAGATATCCTTTAAGAGGTATATCCAGCTCCTCAGGGAATATGCATATACCGTTGGTAAGGAATTTGAATGCAGCGCCTATACCAAGGCCCTTGAACAGCATCTTTGCACTTGCTCCGCCTTCCTTTCCCGCAACGATGACTTCTGCACATGCAGTCCCTTCAGGATAAGGAAGCTTGCCGTGCTCGTCCTTGATGAGAAATTTTCTCAGCGGTATCATCAGCAGACATCCGAGGATACCGCCCGTAGCCGCAATAACGAAAATAGTCAGTATCGAAACATTGAGATTCATGATCAGCAATGCAGGTGCCGTAAATGCCACACCTGCAGCCAGCGCCTCTCCCGATGATCCGACAGTCTGGACTATGTTGTTTTCAAGGACCGTACTGTTCTTGAAGCCCTTCAGTATAGCCATACCTATAACGGCTGCAGGAATAGACGCACATATGGTCATTCCTATTTTCATTGCCAGGTATGCATTAGCCGCACCGAATAAAATCGCCAGGATGCATCCGATGACTATCGCTCTGACAGTAAACTCTCTGATGTTCTCATCAGGCGATATGTACGGCTTGTAGTCTTCACCGCTGACTCCCGTAGCGGTGAAATCAGTGTTTCTTTTTTGTTCAGCCATTTTTTCCTCCCTCACATAATAGCAATAATGAATATATTAAGCCATAAACCTGTCATAAACCATTTTTGACGTCTTGGCTATAATATCGCGTGTCTGGTTGCAGTCAGTGCCTCCCCATGTAAAGAACACATATATGTAGTCCAGCTTTTCCGTGCTGACGATAGCTATTTCATGGTTGAGGCCCTCCAATTCTCCGGATTTTCTGGCGATCTGTATCTCATCCGGCAAATATCTGCGCATCATTTCCTCATCGCTTTGGCCCTGCATTATTTCAAGCATCCCATCATCGTATCCAGCTCCCAGCAGTGTTCCTCTGTACAGCCTGTCCATCAGCGAGAATACATCTGCCGCCGTCGTATAATTCTGTTTGCCTGCGGCAGCCGCTTCAAAGTCCATCATCTTTCGCTGCATCGTCGTGTCATCGCAGCCCATGCGTTTTATCGTTCCGTTGATATCCTCCATGCCGAAATAATCCATCAGCACGTTTGTAGCCGTATTGTCGCTGTATACGATCATAAGGCGCAGCAGCTCTTCAAGCTGATATTTGCGCGGCTTCAAAAATTTCAGCACGCTGAAATCAACGATATCGGATTCCTCCACCGGGATCTCCGTATCAAACCAAAGGCTTCCTTCTCTTATCCTCTCAAAGGCGTTTATCATTATGAACATCTTTATCAGGCTGGCTGAAGGAACTACCTTGTTTTCGTTATATTGAACAGTTCGTCCGTCCTCCATATTGCGGACTATAAAGGCTCCGTCAACATTATTTTCCTTAAGTACTTCGATCAAATCGTCACGTAACATTGCTCTCCTCTTTTCAACATCTTTTATATCGCAATTAAAAAAATCCGCATTACTGCTGCAACAAACAACAGCACCTACGGATTTCATTCACTGTGATATGTGTTTTTACATCGCACATAACCGCTTGAATAAAGCGTATGCTATTTATTATTTATTTCTGATATATAGTCCAGCTTTCTCACAGATGCGTATTTTTTCAAAGCGTCCTTATATGCGATGACTATCGCCTTCTGGGAGCTTCCGAAGTATCTGTTCTGTATCTGTCTTACGAGGTCCTCATCATACGAGGCCATGTTTTTGCCAATAAACAGGTTGTAAACGAATCTCGATGTTATCCCGATAGTAGCGGAGCATTCAAGATCGATGATCGTATCGTCCGCTGTATCTATAACGAATCCAATGAAAAAAGTATTAAAATTGTCCGTTATCGCATTGTCGCTTCCCGTCTTGGCATTGCCGATAACATATACGCTCGTATTACTGTACATGAATATATCACCTTGTAAAATTATACCACATATAGAGTACTTATGTCTATTACAATTTATCACAGCAGCAGCGACAGCACCAGCGCGGCGCAGGCGGCAAACAGTCCATGTGTCAGTTTGCTCACCGCAAGATATCTCACCGAGATCCCCGTTCCCGCAAGCATGCTGGCCGACTGGCCCAGCACCGACAGCCCGCCCCACGACATGATGGCGGCGCACAATATGCATTTCACGGATCCCGCCATACCGGTACACTCCGCCACTGCGCCGCATCCTACCGTCATCTCAAAGAAGCCTTTTACGACAGCTCGGAGTGCCTGACTTTCCACCAGGGAAAATCCGCCGCACATATGGAGAAGATCTGTCACCAGCATGAACAGCACGATATATGCCAGCACGATGCCCAGGGATTTGAAAGACATGAGTATGGCCTCCGTGAAGGCTTCCTGTATGCCCTGATTCCGCACAGGCCTTCTCAGAGAAGCGCTGCTGCCCGACGTGTCGCGTCCCAGCAGCTTCGTGTATACGATGCCGTTTGCCAGCGCTCCCGCATAGTGAGACACGGCTATTATTCCTCCCATGAGCCCCGATCCCAGCATTCCTGCGCCTACCGCTCCCACCATGAAGGCCGGCCCCGACGTGCTGCAGAAACTCATAAGGCGCTTTGCTTCCTTGAGGGATATCTCGCCGTCCCGTTTAAGATCACCTACTATCTTCGCGCCCATGGGATAGCCCGATAAAACGCTCATGGCGAACGGAAAGGCTCCCGATCTGAAAAAGCTTATTACTCCTATGTTCTGCAGGAAATTCGCACATATGAAAAACGGCAGAAGCGCAGGCAGCACATTGCTTATCCACAGCGAAATGCCTTTTCTCGCCGAATACAGCGCTATGGTGGGAAAGATCACCATCAATATACAGCAGGTCACCGTCACCGCACCTGCCGCTAATATCTTTTTTCTGTTAAATTTAAAAATATCCATGGTCTATTTATATTAATAGATCATGGATATTATGTATCATCCGTTAACTGTTGTTTACTGCTGTTCTTCTTCCTGCTGCGGAGCCTGCTGTGACTCTGCCGAGTCGTCGGCATCCATCTGTGTCCTGTACGCCATATCCTTCAGTTCGTCTCTGTTGGCGGAAAGCGCCGAGTTGATATCGTCGAAGGCCTTCTCTATGCTGGTGAACATCTCTCCGAAATATATCGAGCTGAGGTGCTCCATCTTGCCCTGGAAGCTGTAAAGGATGCTGTCAAGATAATCGTATGTACCTATCTTGAGCTGCTTTGCGGTATTTTCCGTGATCCTCATGAGCTCGTCCGCACGCATCTTGGCTTTCACGGTTATATCGTTATTTTCAACCAGTGCATCGGCCTGCTTCTGCGCATCCTCGATGACAGCCTCGTACTGCGTTCTTGCCTCTGCTATGATTCGCTCTCTTTCATTCTTTATCCACTGAGCCTGCTGTATCTCATCCGGAAGCTCCGCCCTTATCTCTCTGACGATCTCCAACAGTTCCTGAGAATCAACCATTATTTTTCCCGTAAGAGGAAACCCCGCTGCGGTATCAACGATTTCTTCAATTTCTTCCAAAAGTTCTAAAACTCTCATAAATATCCTCCTATAAAGCGTTAGCTAATTCATCCATTTTTTTAAGTATTTCATCAGGAACAAGACCCTCTATCGAGCCTCCCAGCGAATGCACTTCCTTGATCATGCTTGAACTGATAAAAGAATACTGCGGGTCCGTCATCAGGAACACCGTCTCTACCGTCTCATCAAACAGTCTCGCGTTCATCTGCGCCATCTGGATCTCATACTCGAAATCCATAGTTGCCCTAAGGCCCCTTACGACTACGTTGAAGCCGTTACCGTTGACATAATCGGCAAGGAGTCCCGAAAAGAAGTCAACCTTTACATTATTAAGATGCTTCAATGCTTCTCCTATCATGCATTTCCGTTCTTCCAGGGAAAATGCACATTTTTTGGATGGATTCACTATTATCCCGATTGTAAGTTCGTCGTACAGCTTCGATGCTCTTTCTATTATATTTAAATGTCCGTTAGTCAATGGATCAAACGAGCCTGTATATAAGGCTTTTGTTTTCATCTGAAAATCCTCCCGCAATTACAGTTAATTATATCATGTACACGATTCGTATTCAACAATATATTGACAACATAATGGCGCCGTATTTGCGTTCTTTGATCTTTTTAAATCCGCAAAACTCCTCAGGCAGATTTTCTTCCTTCCTGTGCTCCGCCACGATGACTCCGTCTTCCTCCAGCATGTTTCTCTCGCCTATGATCTCAAAGCACTGCTCCAAAAGTCCCTTTCCATACGGCGGATCAAGCAGTATTATATCGAATTTTTCTTCGAGGTTCATCAAAGTCTTTTTAAAGTCCCCCGGAACGACTCTCGCGCCCTTTTCAGCTCTACAGTGAGCGATATTGGACTTTATCATCCTTATGCTCTCTCTGGAATTGTCTCCGAACACGCAAAGCCCGGCGCCTCTGCTCAGCGCCTCTATTCCGAGATTTCCCGTGCCCGAGAAAAGATCCAGTACCTTGCTTCCCCAGATCTTTTCCGTCAATATGCTGAAAAGCGCTTCCTTCACCTTGTCGGTAGTCGGTCTTACCGAATAGTCCTGCGGGCTTTCCAGCCTTCGTCCTTTGTATTCTCCAGCTATTATGCGCATTGTTTCCTCCTAGTTTGTATTAATAATGTGATTATACACCACCCGGCCCCATTGAAAAAGAGATATTTACATTTCAGCAAATATCTCCCTTTCCCATTAGTTTTCAGTTTGCGTTTTTAACGCTGCATCAACCTACTTAAGTCTGCTTATTTTCCTGCAAGCTGCTGTTCAGCCATTTCGACTAACTTCTTAGTCATATAGCCGCCAACGTAGCCGTTCTGTCTAGCAGTCAGGTTTCCCTTGTCTGCCTGCTCATAATTAGCAAGACCCAGCTCGTTAGCCACTTCAGTCTTTAAGCTCTTTAATGCAGGTTTTGCACTAACATTCATCTTATCCTGTAATGACATTTGACCTCACCTCCTGTACTAATAATTTAACCTGAGATGAAAAAAGTATTACAAGCAATTATTTCTTGCACTGCCGTGATTTCCCATGTTACAGATCCAGCATCAGATCTTCGCCAAAAAGCCTTGTTACCCTGCGCTTCAGCGGCCTGTTCTCATCCGCTTCAAGCATGGGATCGCTGTCCAGTATCGCTTTCGCTTCACGCTTTGCATGTTCCAGAATTTTTAAATGTCTCGACAGATCCGAGATACCGAGATCCGGAAGTCCGTGCTGTCTCGTGCCGAATATCTCTCCCGGTCCGCGCAGCTTGAGATCCTCCTCTGCTATGAAAAATCCATCGCTTGAGGCTTCCATGATCTCGCCGCGTTTTTTTGCGATCTCCGACTCGCCCTCAAGTATCAAAAAGCAATAGGACCTGTGCTTTCCCCGACCTACGCGTCCTCTCAGCTGATGGAGCTGCGCCAGACCGAAACGCTCGGCGTTTTCCACCACCATTACCGTGGCGTTGGGAACGTTTATCCCCACCTCTATCACCACCGTCGCCACCAGAACATCTATCAGGCCATTGTAAAAATCAGCCATGATGCTGTCCTTTTCCTCCTGTTTCATCGCGCCATGCAGCAGCGCCACGCTATGACCCTTAAAACGTCCCTTGAGCTCTGCGGCCACCTGCTGGGCCGACTTTACATCCATCACCTCGGAATCCTCTATCAGCGGCGTCACCACGTACGCCTGACGGCCTTCCGCAAGCTGTTTTTCCACAAAATCATAGCATTGATTTCGCTTTTCGGGTCCGATGCTTCGCGTTTTTATCGCCTGTCTTCCGGGCGGCAGCTCGTCTATCACCGACACATCCAGATCCCCGTACAGTATCACCGAAAGCGTACGCGGGATAGGTGTGGCAGTCATGACCAGCACATTGGGATTGCTGCCTTTTTCCTTTAGCTTGACACGCTGTCTCACGCCGAATCTGTGCTGCTCGTCCGTGATAACAAGCCCCAGCCTTTCGAATACGACCTCCGGCTGCAGTATGGCGTGAGTTCCTATGACTATCTGCAGATCTCCCGTCTTTATCTTCTCCAGCGTGTCCCTTTTCTCCGCCGCCTTCATGGATCCTGAAAGGAATCCCACCTTTATCCCATGGGAAGCAAAGGCCTTGGACATCCCCTCGAAATGCTGTTTTGCCAGTATTTCCGTAGGAGCCATGAGAGCCGCCTGATATCCGCTCTTCACCGCCTTGTACATGGCGATCTCCGCCACTGCCGTCTTTCCCGAGCCTACATCTCCCTGCACCAGCCGGTTCATTACGCGGCCGCTTTCAAGATCCACCTCGATCTCGCAGGCGCAGCGCTTCTGTGCGCCGGTAAGCTGATACGGCAAAGTATCTATGTATTCCTTAGTATCGGCTGCTTTCGAAAATGCGATACCGTTTTTTCCGTTCTTAACGTTTTCTCTGGCAGCGAACAGACCTGTCTGCAAAACCAACAGCTCGTCGAATACCAGCCTGTACTTGGCCTCCAGCAGCTTTTGCTTTTCCTCGGGGAAATGTATATTGTCAAGGGCATATTCCAGACTGCACAGCCTGTTTGCCTCCAGCATATCGCAGCTCAATATCTCCTCCGCTTCACCGTGAAGATGCTTTATCCGTTCATGCCAGCTTCTCATTTCCTTTTGATTGATCCCTTTTGTCAGCGGATATACAGGCAGTATGCCTTCGCTTTTCTCGGAGCCGTCGCTGAATTCCGGATGTACAAGCTGCAACTTCCCGAAATTTTTCACGGCTTTTCCGTAAAAAACATATTCGCTTCCCACCTTGAAGCTGTTTTGAAGATATTTCGCATTAAAAAAAACAACCTCAAGCCTGCCGGTGTCGTCTCCCACCAGCAGCTTAAGCAGCTGCTTCTTTCCGTATCTGCTGTATCTGTCCTTGACCACCAGCAGGACCTCGGCCTTAACGATGACCGGGATGTCCTGACGTATATCGCATATCTTCACCTTGTTCCTGCGGTCCTCATAATCTCTCGGCATGAAAAACATCAGATCCTCGATGGTCCTTATATTGAGTTTTTGAAGCGCTTCCGCTTTTTTCGGGCCGATACCCTTAAGCTGTGTCACCTTATCCTCGGGCTTCATCTATCTGCTCACCTCTATATGTCTCTTGGCAATGTTTTTGGAAAGAGTCCCCGTA
>JAETSS010000407.1 GCA_021769545.1 Eubacterium sp. | reverse complement strand
ATTGCCTGTGTTATCCGTATTATCTTTCGGCTCGTCGGCAGGCTCGCTCGGTATCATGTCCGCAGTATCCACTATAACATCAGCCGCGTCAGATCTGTCAACATAATCGCCGCCGTTAAGATTTCCGTTTTCGTCAGGTTTGATGAAACCGTTCTGCACGGCGTAAGCCATCGCCTGCTGCGCCCATGCCGGTATCTGGTCGCTGTCGCTGTAAGATATGAGCACATTTTTAATATCCTCTGCAAGCATATCAACAGGATATCCCATGGCTTTAGCTACTCTGAATACGACTGCCGCCATCTGCTGCCTTGTAAGCCCCTGATCCGGTTTAAAAGTATCCTCGGTAATTCCTGTGATGAATCCCATGGATTTCGCCCAGCTCAGGGCAAAACTGTAAAGGGCGTCCTTATCCACATCGCTGAAGCTCGAACCGTCCGCGCCCGCCGGCAGTCCGCACATGGAATGGAGAAATTCAATAAATTCGCCTCTCGTTATCATCGTCCGGCTGTCGAATTCCTTTTCGGCAGGCTGCTCTGACCCTTCGTCCGTAGTCACACTGTCGGTTTGCGCGAGAATAAGCTCTTTTTCATTAACGGCGTTTACAGGCACCCATGCGGAATAAACGTCGTCGCAGTACGCGCGCACGTGGAACGTTCCCGGCTGGGTAACCATAAGAACGCCGTCAGGCGTAACGTTTATGCCGTTTTTCGCGAGCTCCTGAGCTTCCCAACTTACGCTGATGTCCGCCTGCCTGTCCGTAGTATCGTAAGCGACCACAGTGAGAGTATCCGCTGCATTAAGATTAACAGGATCGCCGTTTACAACGGCTGTAACGTCGCCTGCTATATCTATCCTGCCCTCAAACACAGGTTTTTCTTCTCCCGTGACTACTATTTTATACGCCGGTGATGAAATGTCCGCGTTTTTGGAAACTCGTCCGCTGTAATCGACATACTTGCCTTCTTCTATAAAGTATTTTACATAAGCCGTGCCTTCGCTAAGTGCTTCGACTGTCTGCTGATGAGTTACAGGA
>JAETSS010000041.1 GCA_021769545.1 Eubacterium sp. | reverse complement strand
AACAGCTTTCCACGGCACAGATGCTCAAGGAGCAGTATTGGAAGAGGACGACGGGACCTGTGAGAACAGCCCTCGAGGAAGTGATGCTGGTGCTGCAGAAATACGGCTTCAACATGGAGATGGGTCATAAGGAGGTCGGAGGAGTAAAGGCCAAGCTGGGAAACTCCGGAAATTACGACCACGTCATGGAGCAGCTTGAGATAGACTGGAAGTATTCATCGGCCGTACAGGCTGCCGACAATGAGAATCAGATAAAATACGTCGTAAGGGATATATTCAGGACATACGGACTCGAGGTAACGTTCATGGCAAAGCCTGTAGAAGGCGTTGCCGGCAACGGAGAGCATACTCACATGGGTGTTGCTGCAAAGCTCAAGGACGGAAGGATGGTAAACCTGTTTGCACCTTCCGATACGGAGAATCAGTTCATGAGTCCTATAGGCTTCGGAGCGCTGATGGGTCTTCTCAAGAATTACGATGTGATAAATCCATTCGTAAGTTCCACCAACGACTCCCTCAACAGACTGAAACCGGGCTATGAAGCCCCTGTTTGTACCGTAACATCTCTGGGTCACAGCGCCAAGCTGCCGTCGAGAAACAGAACGGTACTGGCAGGGCTGGTAAGAGAGATCGGAAATCCGCTGGCGACGCGATTTGAATTGAGATCGCCTAACCCGAAGAGCAACACGTATCTTGTACTGGCGGCATCGTACATGGCCATGCTGGACGGCATCAAGGAAGCCCTGGAAAACGGCAAGACACCGGAAGAGCTGGAAGCATCTATTTCCAAGAGTTACGGACAGGAGGACTTCTATCTTGATACCGACAGAGTGTACAGAAGCGAAAAGGATGTTTTCGATGCGTATACTCAGGAGGAAAGAGATAAGTTCTTCGGCAGAGCGCCTATGACGGTATGGGAGAACATACAGGCCTTCGACAGATTCCCGGAGAAGCTGGATATATTCAAACGCGATGACGTTATGAGCGATCTTACGCTGGAATCATACAAGGAAGCTATCCTGGGTCAGTGGGCGACGGAACTCCACGACAGGATCATCCCGGACACCATGGATTTTGTCAGAATGTGCAGCAAGGCCCACGACGATATAGACTGCGTGGACTACGACAGACGTTACTGGGAAAAGATACAGCGACTCAGAAATCAGCTTGGTCGGGATACGCTGGATGAGCTTTGCCTGCTCAGCAAGATAAAGAAAGCCCTCGACGAAGGCCGTTACGATGAGGCCTCGAGGATGCAGATAGAGATGCAGGAGAAAGTAGAAGAGCTTACGGCCCTTTACATTACATATAAAAAGAACTTATTATAAAATTTACGGAGGAGAAGAAAATGTTAGATATCAAGAGAATACGAGAAGATTTTGATAACGTGAAAAAGGCCGTTGAATCCAGAGGCCAGGGAGATTTTGGTATTGATAACGTATTAGAGTATGATAAGAAAAGAAGAGAGCTTCTTGCCAAGGTAGAGCAGATGAAAAACCAGCAGAGCGTATCTTCGAAGCAGATTCCCGTAATGAAGAAGGAAGGCAGGGACACTACTGAGCTGATGGCCGAGATGAAAAAGCTTTCCGAAGAAATAAAGGTTCTGGATGCACAGGTAAGCGAGGTCGAGACAAAGCTCAGGGACGCGCTTCTCAATATCCCTAACACACCGTACAAGGACGTTCAGGTAGGTGCAGATGACAGCGAAAACGTCGAGCTGAGAAAATGGGGCGAACCTAGAAAGTTCGATTTTGAAGAGAAAGCCCACTGGGATATAGGTACTGATCTTGATATCCTGGATTTTGAAAGAGCTGCAAAGATCGCAGGCGCGAGATTTACGGTATACAAAGGTCTCGGAGCAAGACTTGAAAGATCAGTCATCAACTTCATGCTGAACCTTCATACGGAGGAGCACGGATTCACAGAGATACTGCCGCCTTTCATGGTAAACAGAGACGCTATGACGGGAACGGGACAGCTTCCTAAATTCGAGGAAGACATGTTCTATATCCCTCAGAAGGATTTCTTCCTGATCCCTACGGCAGAAGTACCTGTAACCAATCTGTATGACAACGAGATACTCGATGAAGCACAGCTTCCTATCTATCATACGGCATACACTCCTTGCTTCAGAGCAGAGGCCGGAAGTGCCGGAAGAGATACAAGAGGACTCATCAGACAGCATCAGTTCCAGAAGGTAGAGCTGGTTAAATTCGTAAAGCCTGAGACTTCCTACGACGAGCTGGAATCCCTTACAAAGGCTGCAGAGACTGTCCTCCAGAAGCTGGATATACCTTACAGAGTAGTGAGATTATCAACAGGTGATCTGGGCTTCTCATCGGCTATGACTTACGACATAGAAGTATGGATGCCAAGCTACGGCAGATACGTGGAAATATCCTCATGCAGTAACTTCGAAAACTTCCAGGCAAGGAGAGCCAACATCAGGTTCAGACCTGCGGAAAAAGGCAAGCCTGAATTCGTGCACACTCTCAATGGATCGGGACTGGCAGTAGGAAGAACTGTAGCAGCTATTCTTGAAAACTATCAGCAGGCAGACGGTTCGGTAGTAATACCGGAAGCCCTCAGACCTTACATGGGTGTTGATAAGATCGAGAAGAAATAACTCCTGACGACGAAACAGAAAGGAATCGGTAATTTATGATAGCAGAAAAAATCAAGCCGCTTATGGCCAACAACTCAGCTATAAGAACCATGTTTGAAGAAGGTGATAAGCTGAGAGCGAAATACGGCGCTGATAAGGTATATGATTTCAGTCTGGGAAATCCGGACGCACCGGTACCTGCCGAGATAAAGCAGGCGATAATAGATATTTTAGAGGAAGAGGATCCGAGAGAGCTTCACGGATACATGAGCAACGCGGGCTTTGAAGATGTCAGAGAAGCCATAGCGCAGTCTCTCAACAGACGCTTCGGCACAGCTTTCAGCAACAAGAACATATTGATGACGGTGGGAGCTGCCAGCGGACTCAATGTAGCCCTCAAGACCATACTCAATCCGGGAGAAGAAGTGATAATCTTTGCACCGTATTTCCTGGAATACAACTGGTATGTGGACAACTACGATGGCAAGGTGGTACAGGCACCTACCGATAAAGAGACTTTCTATCCTGATCTCGAAGGTTTCGAAAAGCTCATAACCGATAAGACGAGAGTGGTGCTGATCAATACTCCCAACAATCCTACGGGAGTCATATATGATGAAGACACGATAAAGAAGATCGCCGAGATACTGGAAAGAAAGCAGAAAGAGCTGGGCAGGACTATTTTCCTTATCTCCGATGAACCGTACAGAGAGCTTGCCTACGGCGGAGTGGAAGTGCCATACGTTACGAAATATTACGATAACACCATCGTGGCTTATTCCTACAGCAAATCCCTGTCCCTTCCGGGCGAGAGAATAGGATATCTCGTTATCCCTTCGGAGCTTGAGGAAAGCGAGCTGGTATTCGATACGGCTTCAAACGCCAACAGGATCATAGGCTGCGTCAACGCACCGTCGCTGCAGCAGAAGGTGATCGCAAGATGTGTGGATGTCAAGGTGGATCTCGACTACTACGACAGGAACAGGATCGCGCTTTACGAAGGTCTTAAGGAATGCGGCTTCGACTGCGTCAAGCCGGAAGGAGCATTTTACATGTTCCTCAAATCGCCTGTAGAGGATGAAAGTCAGTTCTGCGCGGCGGCCAAGAAATACAACATACTTATGGTTCCGGGAACATCCTTCGCATGCCCGGGATACGTGAGACTGGCTTACTGTGTATCCTATGAAACCATTGTAAATTCAATGGATGGATTCAGGAAGCTGGCAAAGGAATACGGACTTTAAGATACATAGCCGGCGGGATATCCCGTCGGCTAAACATATATTCTGCGGGGAACATAAATTGAAGATTATGTGAAGATGGCCGCCATCGCCTTTTAAGAAAAGGACGATTCCTGTATAATGTTACTGTCATGTTGTAACCAATATAATTGTTTTGATTGTGAGGGAACTATGAACGTACATTTAAAGAATTGCAGAAAACCGCTGATAATAGCGCTGGTCGTGGTACTTGCGGCTGCCTCGGTAGTAGCATTGAATCTGACTAAGCCATATGCGGTATATGCAGACGGTTCCAAAGTTGAAGAGCCATACGCAGTAAAAGCCGGAGATGACGAGCTGTTTCTGGTGGAGGATTCCGAAACGGCAGGTAAGGTCATAGAGGCGGTAATGGATGAATATACGCCTGACGGCGCACAGGTCAATTCGGTAACGGTTGACAAGAAGCTGACTGCCGACACCAAAGATCTGAAACGCGGTGAAGAACCGCCGGTAGTGCTTACCGAAGAGGAAGCTGTGCAGTACATCCTGGAGCAGAACAATACGGAAGATCCGCTGTTCTCGGTAACGATAAATGCCGAGATAGGTTCAGTGCAGGCTGTCAAATCGGGAACTACGTATGAAGAAAACGACGATATGTACAAGGGCGACAGCAAGGTAAAGAGCAAGGGCAGCGACGGAGACCAGATCGTTACCAATCAGGTGACCAGCGTCAACGGAACGGTCCTCACATCGGAAGTCACCGATACAGCTCTCGTAAATGAAGCTGTCAACACCGTTGTATACAAGGGCACCAAGGAAAAGCCAAAGGATACGGTAAGAGCGGATTACAGCGGCAAGGTAATGGGCAGCGGCAACGGAGCCTCGGTAGCAAGCTTTGCGGTACAGTTCGTAGGCAATCCTTACAAATACGGCGGAACGAGCCTCACCAACGGAGCCGATTGTTCAGGTTTCGTACAGAGCGTATATGCAAAGTTCGGTATCTCGCTTCCTAGAACGGCAGATGCACAGGCATACTGCGGCAAAGGCGTTTCATACAGCGAAGCCAAGGCAGGCGATCTCATCTGCTACTCAGGGCATATAGGCATATACATCGGCGGCGGCAATATCGTTCACGCATCGACTCCAAGCAAAGGTATAATCATATCATCAGCAAGGAGCTCCGGTCCGATAATAGCAGTAAGAAGGATAATAGAGTAATCAAAACAATATATTATATAAATTCATATATGGAAATCAAGACCCGATCGTCGCGATCGGGTCTTTTGTAATGAGGAAATGTATTTTACATTTATTTACTGCTATATATTTACATTTATCGCTTGATATGTTATCATGCCCATATGGTAAATATTTCTATTTGTTGATCGACGCATCGATCATTGTAATAGTATTGGGAAAGGAGTATAATAAATGAAATTACAAAAGACACTGAAGGATCTGAATCTACTCGACAGATTTCTATTCGCCGAAGCTGCGGATGACCCGGAGTTCATGGAGCTGCTGCTTGAGATAATATTGGGAAAGGATATCGTATTGGCGCATCTTCCACAGACTGAAAAGGAAAGCCGCGGCGCGCTATGGAGCAAACAGGTAAAGCTTGATGTATGGGCAATGGATACGGACGATACCATCTACGATACGGAGGTCCAAAACAGGAACACGAAAAACCTTCCCAAGAGGACACGACTGTACCATGGACTCATCGACAGCAAGCTGCTTCCACCGGGAACGGTAGACTACAATCTGCTGAATGAGGTCTTCGTCATCATGATAATGCCCTTTGACCCCTTCGGTCACGGACGCTATAAGTACACGTTCAGGAAAATGTGTACGGAAGTCCCAAGCCTTCCTTTAGGGGATGGGATAACGACGATATTCCTCAACACCAGAGGTACCGTAGCCGAAGGAGTGAGCGATGAGCTGATCTCGCTGCTGAAATATTTTGAGAATACCACATCAGAGATCGCCGATAGATCAGAGAGTGAAAAGATCCGGAAAATGCAGGAAAAGATCGAATCCATCAGATCCAATGAAGAAATCGGGGTGAAGTTGATGAACGCATGGGAAGAAAAGATATATGACAGAGAGGACGGCAGAAAAGAAGGCTGGGAAATGGGCATACGTGAAGGCAGAAAAGAAGCCAAAATAGAAAAACGGAAGATAATAGCCAAAATGAAGCAAAAGCTCTCAGACGAAGAGATCGCAGAGCTTACAGGAATCCCAAAGGAGGAAATCGAAGCGGTTCCCAAAGGTTGATATATTAGCAGTCGAAGCAAATAAAAAGCATTGACATTCACAGAAATATGTAGTAATATATAGATGTGGTTATTTAAAACTAACCACATCTATACTAAATCCAATTCAACAAATTTAACAAAAACGTGATGCCAAGAGCCATCACAGATGAGAGATCGTCATACGGGTATGTTTGATACCCGTTTATTTAAACAAGTGAGTTAGTTAAAACTAACAACAGGGACATAAACCATCACCCCAAAGAACAGGCCCGCAGCTTCCCGGCCAACAACGGCCGCAACTGCCATCAAAGCCTGCCCGCTACACTTAAAAAAGGAGGAACAGCAATGAGTGTCGTTATTATAGGAGGCCATGAACGGATGGTCCGACAGTATGAAGAAATATGTGCAAGCCACGGCTGCAGCGCCAAGGTATTCGTCAAAGAGAGAAGCGGTTTCAAAAAGAATCTGGGAGTGCCGGATCTCATGATATTACTGACAAATACCGTATCCCATAAGATGGTAAAAAGCGCCGTAAGCGAGGCTAAGAAGAACAGCATACAGATAGCCCGAGCGCACAGCAGCAGCGCATCGGCGTTGACCAATGTGCTGCGCCAGCATGGAGCCGAGCCCGTGAATGCATAAGCGAGGTTAAGCATTAAATGACAAAAAGTATCCCTGAGGTCCGATCCGAGATCGCATTTCAGGGATACTTTTTCGTTCCACATATGATCGGCGGATATTTGAGGCATAATTCCTCCTACGCCTTCCCAAACCCGCATACAGGATATGTACAAGTCTCACAGTTGAGGCAAAGCCCGCCCACTGCAAGCTTATTGATATCCTGCTTCGTTATCCTTTCACCCGCCAGCAGTCTCGGCACGATCAGATCGAAGATGCTCGTGCGGCTGTACATCACACACCCCGGAAGACCCACTACAGGGATACCGTCTATATACGACAGCATAAACATAGCCCCCGGAAGGACAGGAGCACCGTAGCTGACGACATCTCCGCCGGCCTTTCTGATGCCGGAAGGAGTTCTGTCGTCGGGGTCCACCGACATTCCGCCTGTTATACCTATGATATCCATTCCTTCATCTATGAGCTGTTTTATGCAGTCCGCGATCATATCGTCGTCGTCATCTGCAAAAAGCTGTTTTTCCACCTTGCTGCCCAGCTCTCCGAATTTCCTCACCAGAACGGGACCGAAGGCGTCCTCGATGATACCGGAATACACCTCGCTTCCCGTGGTGACAACGCCTACCTTCATTTCTTTAAGCGGAACAATTTCGATGATAGGCTTGTCGGCGATGACGGCCTCGGCCTTCTGCATCACTTTTTCCGCAACGAACAGCGGTATTATCCTCGTTCCGGCCAGCTTTTCGCCCTTTCTCACCACGATATTATCATGTATCGTAGCAAACATTATCTCATCCTGAGCGACCAGTTCGAACAGTCTGTCGCGATCTATTTTCAGCAGACCGCCTTCTGCCGCCCTGAGCTCGATCTTGCCTTCGGAAGGCTCTGTAAGCTCGATGCCGTTACCTGCGGCCTTTGAAGCTATCCTGTAAGCAGCCTCGTTTTCGTGAACGTCCGTATCATCCTTTTCCAGAACGAACAAGTGCCTTTTCCCCATGGAAAGAAGCAGGGGGATATCCTCTTCCGTGATGACATGTCCCTTTTTGAATTTCGCCCCTTTATATTCCCCGGGGATTATCTGGGTAAGGTCATGTGCCAATACTGTTCCTACAGCCTGTTCTACAGCTACTTCTTTCATTTACATCATCCTGCCTTCCTTTAAAAATATGTTTTTATCCGCAAACAGCTCGCTTTCGCGATGGTTGTGGGTTATCAAGATCGTCGGGATCTTAAGAGTCTCCTTGAAATCCATGAATTCATCGTATATCCTGCTTTTTGTGCTTTCGTCGAGAGCGGAAAAGGGCTCGTCCAGCAGCAGGAGAGACGGCTTTGTCACCATGGCTCTGGCCAGGGCTACCCTCTGCTTTTCGCCGCCGGATATAGCAGTGGAATTCTTTGACGCAAGGTGAGCGATTCCCAGAGTCTCCATTATGTAATCTGCATAATCCAGCAGTTCTTTTCTAGTTGACTTTCTTCTGTATTCTTTTTTGTTCTTCAATCCATATAGAACATTGCCTCTCACCGTCATATTGGGAAACAGGGCATAGTTCTGGAAAAGATAGCCTATCCTTCTTTTTTCCGCCGGGATATTTATTTTATCAGTATGACTGAAAACAACTCTATTGTCGATTGTTATTGTTCCTTCGTCGGGAACAACGATGCCCGCAAGACAGTTGAGTATGGTGGTTTTCCCGGCTCCTGAAGCGCCTTCGATAACAAGAAGTTCGTTTCCCATGCAAAGCTCGACGTCCAAATCGAAGTAATTGAGTTTTTTCAGCAGTTTGAAAGAAATCCCCATTTTATAATCCGCCTTTTTTGTTTCTTTTTTTCAGCCACATGTTCAGCCCGAAAACCAGTGCGAAGCTAAAGCATACCATTATGGCAACCAGTGCAGACGCCTTTTCATCCTTACCTGTAACCACAGCATAGTATATGGAGGTCGGTATGGTCTGAGTCTTTCCGGGAATGTTTCCCGCCAGCATAAGGGTAGCACCGAACTCACCCAGAGCCCTTGCAAATGTCAGGATTATACCACTGACTATACCGGGGCCCGATAACGGAAAGGTCACGGTTAGGAAAACTTTGAAAGGACTGCTTCCA
>JAETSS010000406.1 GCA_021769545.1 Eubacterium sp. | reverse complement strand
AAAATGGCATCAAGTGACACATTGCCTGTTTTCAGCAGGGTATCCACATGCATTAGCTGGCTGTCAAGCCGTTCTATATAGGAAAGCGCGCGTTCGATCTCACCGGCTTCAAGCTGGCCTTTAAGCGTCTGCAGATGGTGATGGAAATCGTGCTTGTAACCTCTCATTTCTTTGTAGATACTCCGCACTTCGTTTAAGTGCTTTTCGGATTGCTCGGTCTGATATGCGACCAGCCTCAGATACGTTTTCTTTCTCATAAACTGCCTCAATTATGTTCGATAAATGCCCGGTGAATGTCGTCGTATTTTCCTCTTGAGAGCGGTAACTCGGTTCTGCCGACGCTGACCGATGTGCGGGAAATTCTGGTGATGTGTTTCAGGGAAACCAGATAGGAACGATGTACACGATAGAAATCATCGCTCAGCTTCTGCGCAAAGGCAGAGAGGTTCTCCTTGATCCTGTACTCGTTGTCCTTTGTGTGGATGAGGATATAATGGAGAAAAGATTCCACGTACAAAATATCGGATTCGTAGAGCCGGAGTGTCTCGCCGCTGCAGTTGATCACCACGGACAGGGGTTCGACTGACAGCCTTTGTGCGGCTTTATCCAGCACCTGCATCAGTTTGGCATCAGAGACAGGCTTGACCAGATAGTGGAGGGCATCGACCTCGTAGCCTTCGCCGGCGAACTCGAAGTGCGCAGTTGTAAATATGATCTCGGTCCGGTTGTCGTCCTTGCGGATACGTCTGGCGAGCTCGATCCCTGTCATGTTCTTCATCTCGACGTCAAGCAGGAGGATATCCCAGGTCTGGTGATCTTCATAATCAAATAAAAATGATTCGGCGGAATCAAACACACTGACGTCGCAGTTGCAGCCGTATTGCCTGCCCCACGCCGCCAGTATGGACAATATGTATTCAGTTTGATCCTGCTCATCATCGCAGACCGCAATTTTGTAGTTCATGTGGAATCTCCATTCTTTTTGCGTTTTACAGCCGTAGCTGTATGATGTACAGCTTCGGACTGGTAGTTACTGTTC
>JAETSS010000040.1 GCA_021769545.1 Eubacterium sp. | reverse complement strand
ACGATTATGCCAGAAGGAACAAGTTGCTCAAGGAAAATGACGACGCTCTGTCAGGCGAGGACGTAAGAGAAGGTCTTACGGCTATAGTTTCCGTAAAGCTCACTGAGCCACAGTTCGAAGGACAGACCAAGACGAAGCTGGGAAACAGTGAAATGAGAGGCTTCGTGGAGACTGCCACCGCCGAGAACGTCATGGCATTCCTGGAGGAAAACCCTACTCAGGCCAAGATCATCATAGACAAGTGCCTCAGAGCCGCAAGAGCGAGAGAAGCAGCCAGAAAGGCAAGGGAACTTACAAGAAGAAAGAGCGTGCTGGACGGTGTATCCATGCCGGGAAAACTGGCCGACTGCTCCGAGAAGAACCCTGCCCTTTCCGAGATATTCCTGGTGGAGGGTGACTCCGCAGGCGGCAGCGCCAAGCAGGGCCGCGACAGACTGAGACAGGCCGTGCTTCCGCTGAGAGGTAAGATCCTCAATGTAGAGAAGGCAAGACTTGACAGGATATTAAATTCAGATGAAATAAAGAATATGATAACGGCATTCGGGTGCAACATAGGACCTGATTTTGACGAGTCAAAGCTGAGATATCATAAGATCATAATAATGACAGATGCCGACGTAGACGGCGCTCACATAAGAACGCTTCTGCTGACGTTCTTCTACAGATACATGACCCCGCTCATAGAAAACGGCTACGTCTATGCAGCGCAGCCGCCGCTTTTCCAGGTAAAGAAGGGCAAAGAGGTCTACTATACCTATTCCGAAGCGGAGCAGGCAAAGCTCATGAAGGAGCTGGCGGACAAGCCGGGCAAGGCGGATATCCAGAGATACAAGGGCCTTGGAGAAATGGACTTCCATCAGCTTTGGGAGACTACCATGGACTACAATAACAGGACACTGATCCAGATAACCCTTGATGACGCCACTGCCGCCGACGAGATATTTACTACCCTTATGGGTGACAAGGTACAGCCTAGAAGAAAGTTCATAGAAGACAATGCCGCACTGGCAACGCTTGATATATAGAGGGGGGAGTTGAAAAATTATGGCGAATTTGATAGAAGATCAGAAAATGATCCAACATGAGATACATGATGAAATGAAAAACTCCTATATAGATTATGCCATGAGCGTAATCGTAGGACGTGCTCTTCCCGACGTAAGAGACGGACTCAAGCCGGTACACAGAAGGATACTTTACGGAATGAGCAGTCTCGGCATAACACCGGACAAGCCATTCAAGAAGTCGGCCCGTATCGTCGGTGAAGTAATGGGTAAATATCACCCTCACGGTGACAGCTCCATATACGACGCCATGGTAAGGATGGCCCAGGACTTCTCCACCAGATACCTTCTCGTGGACGGACACGGTAACTTCGGTTCGGTGGACGGAGACGGCGCAGCGGCCATGCGTTATACGGAAGCAAGGATGTCGCAGTTCTCGCTGGAGATGGTAAGAGACATCGACAAGGAAACCGTAGACTTCATGCCTAACTTCGACGAAGAGGAAAAGGAGCCGGTGGTCCTTCCCGCAAGATTTCCGAATCTGCTGGTAAACGGAAGCAACGGTATAGCCGTAGGTATGGCTACGTCGATACCTCCTCATAATCTTGGAGAGGTCATAGACGCTACCGTTAAGATGATAGACGATGAAAACTGCACAGTAGACGACCTGATAGATATCGTAAAGGGCCCGGATTTCCCTACAGGCGCTCAGATCCTTGGAAAGAAGGGTGCCCGCGAAGCATACAGGACAGGTCAGGGAAAGGTGACCGTTCGTGCCGTTGCCAATATAGAGGAAACGGACAGAGGACGTTCACAGATAATAATAACGGAGATCCCTTTCCAGGTAAACAAGGCAAGAATGCTGGAAAAGATGGGAGAGCTGGTAAGAGACAAGAGGATAGAAGGCATCTCCGCTATACGTGACGAATCCAACAGAAACGGGATGCGTATAGTCATAGAGCTCAAGAGAGACGCGAATCCAAAGATCACATTGAACAGGCTTTACAAGCATACGCAGCTCCAGGACAACTACAGCATGATAATGATCGCCCTGGTAGACGGTCAGCCGAAGATACTGAATCTCTACGAGATACTGGAACAATATCTCAAGCACCAGAAGGAAGTAGTTACCAGAAGAACGAAGTACGACCTCAAGAAAGCCGAGGCCAGAGCTCACATACTGGAAGGTCTGCGAATAGCTCTCGATAACATAGACGAGATAATAAAGATAATCAGATCCAGCTATAACGACGCCAAGGAAAAGCTGATGGATCGCTTCGGTCTTTCGGATATACAGGCTCAGGCGATACTGGATATGAGGCTCGCAAGGCTGCAGGGTCTGGAAAGAGAGAAGATCGAGAACGAGTATGCAGAGCTGCAGAAAAAGATAGCTTACTACAAGAGCCTGCTGGCAGATGAAAAGCTGCTGATGGGCGTTATCAAGGACGAGCTCCTTGAAATAAAGGAAAAATACGGCGACGAGAGAAGGACGAGATTCATCTCAGGCAGCGACGATATGGATGAAGAGGACCTTATCGAGGAGAAGCAGGTAGCCATCACACTCACACATCTGGGATATCTCAAGAGGATACCTGCAGACACCTATAAGACTCAGAAGCGCGGAGGCAAGGGCATCACGGGACTTACGACGCGTGAAAACGATTTCGTCACGGATCTCATAATGACGTCGACCCACGACAGTCTGATGTTCTTTACCAACACAGGTAAGGTCCACAGGATAAAGGCATACGAGATACCGGAGGCCACCAGGACGGCCAAGGGAACACCTGCCATAAACTTCCTGAATCTGATGCAGCGTGAAAGGATCAGCGCCGTCATCCCATTCAAGGATTTCAGAGACGACAAGTACCTCATGGCAGTCACCAAGGACGGTACCATCAAGAAGACGGCCATTTCGCAGTTTGACACCAACAGGAAGACAGGCCTCATAGCCATCAACCTCAAGGACGGCGACGAGCTTGTATCCATCAAACAGACTACAGGAAATGACAATGTCATCATAATAACCAAGAACGGTAAATGCATCTGCTTCTCAGAAGACGATGTAAGACCTATGGGAAGGATAGCAGGCGGAGTAAGAGCCATCAAGCTTGAAGATGATGATGAAGTAGTATCCATGCAGCTTGTTCAGCCTCATGAAGAGCTTCTGGTAGTTACCAGCAAGGGCTTCGGTAAGAGGACACCTGTCAAGGAATACAAGATACAGGCAAGAGGCGGCAAGGGACTTCTCACATATGACAAGACCAAGTTCAAGAAGACAGGTAAGCTGATAGGAGCTATGGTGGTGGACGAAGACGACGAGATACTTCTCATCAACTCGGAGGGAACTATCATAAGGATAAGAGCCGACGAGGTATCGAAGCTGGGCAGAGCTACCCAGGGAGTCAAGATAATGCGTACCGACGAAGATACCGACATCATTTCCATGGCAAAGGTCATAAAGGAAGAGGAGCATGAGCAGGACGCCAAGATGGCTCTGGCAAAGAAAGCAAAAAAGAAAAAGGAAGACAATTCCGAGCAGACTAAACTTGATTTGAATTAAAGAGGAAAATATTATGAAGCGTGTTTTTTCGGGCGTACAGCCTACAGGAAATATTCATTTGGGAAATTATTTGGGAGCATTGAGACAGTTCGTGGAGCTTCAGGATGAAAACGAATGTATCTACTGCATAGTGGATCTTCATTCCATCACGGTACCGCAGGACCCTAAGGAGCTGAGAAAGCACATCCTTGATGTGGCGGCTCTGTACCTTTCGATTGGTATAGATCCTAAGAAGTCCACTGTCTTCGTTCAGTCTGACGTCAGCGGACACGCGGAGCTTTCATGGATACTTACATGCAATTCCTATACGGGCGAGCTTTCCAGGATGACCCAGTTCAAGGACAAGAGCAGAGGTAAGGAAAGCGCACCTACGGGGCTTTTCACGTATCCTATACTGATGGCTGCCGATATACTCCTTTACGATACGGACATAGTTCCGGTAGGAAACGACCAGAAGCAGCACATCGAGCTTTGCAGGGACATAGCCATAAGAGTAAACAACACCATAAAGAAGGATACCTTCGTGGTTCCCGACGGAAGATTCTTGAAATCAGGCGCGCGCATCATGGCGCTGGACGATCCGACATCCAAGATGAGCAAGAGCGCGGAGAACATCCACAGCAGGATATCGCTCCTTGATGAAGACAACAAGATCAAGAAGTCCATAATGAAGGCTACTACCGATTCCGACGGTGTAATAAAGTTCGATCCGGAAAACAAGCCGGGAGTCAGCAATCTTCTCAGCATATACAGCGCTCTTTCCGGAAAGGAAATAGATGACATCGTTGCGGATTTTCAGGGCTGCGGCTATGGAGATTTCAAGAAGGAGCTGGTTGCCATAACGCAGGAAGCCATGGCTCCCATCAAGAAGAACTTCAATGAAATCAGAGAGACGGAAGAGCTTAAGAATATCCTGAAAGACGGCGCCGAAAGAGCTAATACAATAGCCGAAAAAACCCTTAAGAGAGTGAAGAACAACTTCGGACTGGGATTTTAAAATAGAAGATACATGTGGCTGCGCGTCCTTTGTAAAATATGCAAAGGATGTGCAGTTTTTTATTTTATTTGCTTTCAAAAAATTACAAATATGTAATGAAATTATTGAAGAATATTTTTAGGGGTGATATAATAAAGTGCCTATATTTAGGTATATAAAAAACAGCACGGAGAAAATATATGGCTAAAGAAAAAACATCGACATCACATAAAATTTTTTCGGTAATAGGTGTTGCTCTCTGTATAATATTGATCCCCGTTTTAGTGATCAATATTACCTTGATAATCAAGAGCAGTGTCAACAAAAGCGAAGTGCCTAACGTCGGTGGATATCTGCCGATGATTGTGCTTACGGATTCCATGAATCCCGAAATCGAGAGCGGCGACCTGATCATATGTCACACCATCGATGCCGGAAGTGTTAAAGAAAACGATATCATCGCATTCTTTGATCCGGCAGGTGACGGTACCAGCATCGTTACCCACCGTGTCATTGAGATAGTCAATGAAGACGGCAGGCTGTTTTTCAGGACAAAAGGCGATAATAACAATACCGAGGATAAGGACCTTGTACCTGCCGAAAATCTTGTAGGTATATACAAGATGTGCATTGCAGGAGCAGGAAATATCGCCATGTTTATGCAGACCAAGACGGGACTTGTTGTCTGCGTGATCATACCTATCATTCTGCTTGTGGGCTACGATATAATCCGCCGACGCATATATGACAGGAAAAACAAAAACGATGCAGAAGCCCTGCTTGCCGAGCTTGAGGCTCTCAAAGCCGAAAGAGCGAGAAGGGATGAATAAACGAAGTATATTACTTAATGATCGTAGAATATATTCGGAAAGGAGTTTATGATATGAAGAAAAATGTAATGATGAGGACTGCTTCGGCTCTGTTAGTGCTGGTTCTCCTTACCACGTGCATTATTTCGGGGACGTTTGCTAAGTATATTACGAGTGCAGAAGGCAGTGATAGTGCCCGGGTGGCTTATTGGGGATTTGATAAGGCTGCTTCGATTGATATTGATTTGTTTGATGGGGAATATAAAAATGCTGATAATAAGACGACTGTAAAGAGTAGTAACAATGAGAATGTAATTGCTCCAGGTACATCGAAGACTACCGAGTTTTCTTTTGGTTATGGCTATAAGAATTATCAAACTGATAAAATAAAAGCTCCTGAGGTTGCATATGAATTTTCAGTAACTCCTGATATTACAGGTAATTATGCTTCACTGGATGCTAATCCTAATTTCAAGTGGACTTTGAAGGTTACAGATGACAAAAACGTTACTACTGCTACTACATATAACACCGTTGATGATTTATTGAAAGCAATAAAGAAACTGTCTGGAGATGCTACTGGTAATACTGGTGTTGCAAAATATAATGCTGGTGAATTACCTGCTGCTTTTGCCAATACTGCCAACAAATACGAAATCGGTTGGGTGTGGGAATTTAAAACTACAGATGATGATCCTACAACTACAGACATAGATGAGAGGACAGCACAGGATGCAACTGATACTGCTATGGGTAACGCTGATACTCTGGGAAACATCACATTCAAAATCACTGTCACCGCGACCCAGATCGACTAACCTTTACTGGATCATATTGTCTTACTGAAATCTTTTCGCCTGCGCCTGTCATGGCACGGCGCAGGCGGATTTTAAGTTTTTCAAAGGACAAAAATATTTTGTTTTTTGAAAAGCTCGAAACTAACATTAAAAAACTAAACAGAGGTTTTGACGTCATGAAACATAAAAACAGACGAAATGCGTGGATATGGCGGTCAGTGATTGCACTGTTGATATTTATCTGCGTCAGCACGGTAGTTCTGGCGGACCGTATGCTTTCATTCACGCCCGACGACAGCGGTGCTATCCCGCTTGTTGCGTACAACAGCACGCTGAACGATTCAAATCAAAATAATCTCGCACGGAATGTGGCTGTCTCATCGGACAGTGGATCTGCTACTGATGGTGGACAAACGAATCCATCCTTTGAGGTAGATGACGATAATGTGGTCTGGACCACAAGTACCGAGGTGGAAATATTCAAAATATCATACGAAAACGGACAACAGATCGTCACGGCAGAAAGCGCGGATAAAGATAAGATCATTGCACCGGGCACGGAAAATTCGTATACATTCAAGCTTAAGAACACGGGTGACGTTGCACTTGAATGCAGCGTCGATGTAGATGCATATTTTACGCCCGCGGGCTTTTCTGTCCCCATAAAAGGCAGAGTGAACCGCTACGATGAGAAATGGGTTACCGATTCTGATGATTCCTATGTAGATGTCGCTTCCCTTGATAAGACTGAGGATTTAATAACGCTGGAAGCAGGCAGATTTGCATATTATACGCTTGACTGGATGTGGCCTTACGAAAGCGGTGATGATGCTCGGGATACTTTGGCCGGCAATAAGGATGAGTTGACATTTACCATTGTAATTAAAACCACGGCCACCGAGATCGATCCTCAAACTGATCCGACTGATCCAAGCGACCCAAGCAAACCGATTGATCCAAGCGATAAAACTGACCCGACTGATCCGAGCGATCCAAGCAAACCGATCGATCCAAGTGATCAAACTGACCCGACTGATCCGAGCGATCCAAGCAAACCGATTGATCCAAGTGATCAAACTGACCCGACTGATCCGAGCGACCCAAGCAAACCGATTGATCCAAGCAATCAAACTGATCCAAGTAGTCCGGGAGGCAACAATGGCGATACTCTGGGAGACAATCAGGGAAATAATCACGGTGATAACCTTGACGGCGGACTTTTATCTCCTAAAACAGGCGATAGCGGACACATGCTGTGGATAGTACTGCTTGGGGCTTCGCTGATAATGCTGCTTTTTATTATCTTCACGCCGAAGCGCAGCAGAAAAGATGATCGATCCGCAGAAACGTATCGATAGCAAAATTATGCTTATGAAAGAAAGACATAGAAAAAATAAATATCCTGCTCTGATAAGACGGATACTCCTTGTGGTTCTGGGAATCCTGTTGGGATTAAGTGTTTACCTTACAAACGCCAACAGCCTTGCAGGCAATAAGCTCCCCATGCCCTTTGGTTACGGCACGGCGGTAGTGCTTTCAGGCAGTATGGAACCGGCACTGAGCGTAAACGACGTTATTATCGTCCATGAGTCAGGAAGCTACGACATAAACGCTATCGTGGTTTACGATAGCGGAAGCTCGATGGTAGTACACCGGATCATAGAGAAACACGGCGATACCCTCATCACAAAGGGTGATGCCAACAATACGTCGGATGAGCCTATAAACATAGAAGCAGTCAAGGGAAAGGTGATACTTTCCATACCAAGAGTTAATATGTAAAGGGTAGTTTCTGCCACCTAATACATATGACTGCGGCTCATTTGTGGTAAATTGAAAAGCAGTTATAAGAAAGGAGTCAAAAAAGCCTTATAACCGCTGAAAATCAACACAAAAGGAGCTGTATTCTATGAAATCCATCTTTGAAGAAATGGGAGGTACATATCGTCAAGTGGGCGATTATCTTATTCCTAACCTTGCCCTGCCAGACACCGGCAATTATCAGATTGGCAAATACGGGCGTATGCGCCGCAGCTATCTGAAAGAGTACCGTAAAATCCTCTACAACAACTATGTGCTGGAGGGAATGCTGTTCAAGCATTTAGTCGAAATCGATCAAGCCTGCAACGAGCGCATTGAAAACATCGTTTCCGATATGGCAAAGCAGGAAGGGGTAACCGAAGCACTCAAAGCGGCAGATCAAATAGAATGGGTGCGCCGTATGAACAGTATCCGTAACCGTGCGGAGGAAATTATTTTAACCGAACTTGTATATGCTTAAACGAAATCCCGTTATCGGCGAGACCGCAGAAAATTCTGTGTAATCGACGTTCCTCGACAGTATGAAAATCTTCGACTAAGTCAAGAATGAGAGCAAACATTCAAGACGAAGGAGACGAAGATTATGCAGCCAGTACCACAGGATTTGTTGAAGGAATACGTTCAGAGCCAGCACTTCACCAGCACGACGGAGATCATGGACGCCATTCACTACAAGGTTCGGGAAGACCGGCGGTACGTGACCAAAGCAGCCTATGTGGTGCTGGGTGTCACCATGGATGGCAGGAAGGACATCCTGGGAGTCTGGATCGGAGAGCATGAAAACAGCAAATTCTGGCTGAATGTGCTGAATGACCTCAAAAGCAGGGGCGTTTTGGATGTATATCTGTTCTGCACGGACGGCCTGTGTGGGATGATGCAGGCTATCGAGGCCGT
>JAETSS010000039.1 GCA_021769545.1 Eubacterium sp. | reverse complement strand
CGAGCGTAGTATAAAGGAGGGTAATATGAATATAGTACTGGACGGAATGGGAGGAGACAACGCGCCTAAAGAAATAGTAAAGGGTGCGGTAGAAGCAGCAGCGGTAATAACCGACGATATCTATATAGTCGGTAAAAAACATGAAATAGAAGAAGAACTGAAAAAGGCAAAATTCAAGGGAAAGAACATCAAGATAGTGGATGCAAAGGAAGTCATCACCATGGATGACAGTCCGGTGAAGTCCATAAGACGCAAGACGGAGTCGTCCATGGTGATCGGACTCAACATGGTCAGAGACGGTCACGGAGACGTATTCATATCAGGCGGCAATACGGGAGCGCTGGTAGTTGGAGCAAGGATGATCCTGGGAAGGATCGAAGGTATCGACAGACCTGTTCTGGCAAGCATATATCCTTGTCTCGGCGGAGAACCGTCACTGCTGGTGGACGCCGGTGCAAGCTCCGAGGCCAAAGCCCAGAATCTGCTGGAATACGGTCTCATGGGCAGTATATATATGGAAAAGGTATGGGGCAGAGAGAAGCCTAAGGTAGGACTTGTCAATCTCGGCATAGAAGAGAGCAAGGGCACCAGTGTGACCAAGGATGCATATCACAGGCTCAAGGCGGCAAACATAAACTTCGTAGGCAATGTGGAGGCAAGAGAGCTTCCTGTGGGAGCATGCGAGGTCATCGTATGCGACGGCTTCGTAGGAAATGTAATACTCAAGCTGTCGGAGGGACTGGCATGGAACATCTTAAAGCTTGTGAAGAACAAATTCATGACAAATATCAGGACCAAGATGGCGGCTTTGGCGCTGAAGCCTCATATGACCTCGTTAAAGAAGGAATTCGATTATGAGGAGTACGGCGGAGCACCTATATTGGGAGTCAACGGTCCTGTCATCAAGATCCACGGATCGTCCAGCGCGGCGGCGGTGAAGAATGCCATAATAAAGAGCATCCCGTACAGTAAGGAGAACGTGGTGGATATAATCAGACAGTCGATGTTTGATCTGGAAGAAATAATAGAAAAGGGTGAAGAGGAGTAAAAGGGTATATGGAAAATATTCGGCAGCTCGAAAAAAAGATCGGTTATCGGTTCAAGGATGCGGCCATTCTTAAAAATGCCGTTACACACAGTTCGTATATAAAGGAACACGACAGACGGGAAAAGAGCAATGAACGGCTTGAATTCCTGGGAGACGCATTTTTTGATGCCATAATAGGAGAAGAGCTTTACAGGAGTTTCCCGAATAAAGAAGAAGGCTTTTTGTCGAGAACAAGGGCGACGCTGGTATGCGAGAAGTCCCTTGCCAACGAGGCAAAAAAGCTGGGATTGGGAGAGTATATTTTACTGGGAAACGGCGAGGCCAACAACGGAGGACGAGACAGAGAGTCCATTCTGGCGGACACTATGGAGGCCATATTGGGAGCGGTTTATCTGGATGGAGGCTTCGATGCGGTCAAATCCGTGGTTCTGTCCATCTTCGGACATGCCATAGAGGATGTCAAGCATGGGAAATATGTCATCGTGGACTATAAGACGGCGCTGCAGGAGAAGCTGCAGAGCCGCGGACTTACGCGTATAAAATACAGGCTGCTGGAGGAGACCGGGCCGGATCACGATAAGAGATTTCTCGTACAGCTTGAGGTAGATGGAAAAGCCATGACGAAGGGACGGGGAAAGAGCAAGAAACAGGCTGAACAGCATGCCGCAGAGGCAATGCTGGAGAAGGAGTTATAATGTATTTTAAGAAGATAGAAATGCACGGCTTTAAATCTTTTGCAGAGCCTGTAGTTATAGAGTTCGATCAGGGAATAACCTGTATAGTGGGTCCCAACGGAAGCGGCAAGAGCAACATAAGCGACGCCATAAGATGGGTGCTCGGAGAGCAGAGCCCCAAGATGCTGAGAGGCGGTAAGATGGAAGAGGTCATCTTCTCCGGCACCGACAGCAGGAAATCCAGAGGAATGGCCGAGGTCACCCTGGTGATAGACAACGAAAACGGCAGTCTTCCCATAGATTACAAGGAGGTCGCCATCACGAGACGTATGTTCAGGACGGGAGAGAGCGAATACCGCATCAACGGCAATCAGTGCAGACTGAGGGACATACGGGACCTGATAATGGATACCGGCATAGGTGTAGACGGATATTCCATCATAGGTCAGGGAAAGATCTCAGAGATACTGAGCAACAAGACGGAGAGCAGACGCGAGATCTTCGAGGAAGCCGCAGGCATCGTCATGTACAGGACCAAGAAGGCGGAATCGGAGCGTAAGCTTGCATCCACCGGAGCCAATATGGAGCGTGTCAGCGATATCATAGGCGAGCTTGAGGGAAGACTGGGCGGTCTTAAAGAGGACAGCGTCAAGGCAAAGGAATACCTTAAGCTGAGAGACCGCTACAAGGAACTGGAAATAAATATAACACTTAAGAATATAGAAAACCTGGAGCTTAAGAACGAGTACATCAAGGATGACATCATGGAGCTGCAGGTGTTGATAGATGACGCAGAGGAAAAGAGAAAGCAGCTTGAATCGCAGCTTTCACAATGCAGCGACAGAAGCGGGATACTGGAGGACATATCCACGGAGACAAGACAAAAGCTGCTGGCTGCCATCGATGAGCTCAACGCCGCAGTGAACAAAGGTCAGCTTGACAGGGAGAGACTGCTTTCCATAGAGGAAAACACGCAGCGTATCAGGTCGGAGATAAAGATCCTTGAGGAAAAGAAGGAAAGAGAAGAAGACTCGGGAAAGGAATATGCCGTAAAGAAGGCGGAGCTGGAAAGGCAGCTTGCCGACGAGAGCAGCAGGCTCCGTGACAGGATAGCCGTATACGACACCGAGTCGGAGGAGCTGGCAGCTCTGATGGAGAGCGCAGACAAGTACAAAAACGATATATTCGAGCTTACGAGTGCGATAAATTCGGGAAAAGCCGAGATAAACAGCCTTGAGAGACTTCGTGAGACCCTTGAAAAGAGACAGGAGGTCCTCCTTCGTGAGAAGGAAAGCGGAAACGACAGCAATAAGGAGGCTCTTGACCGTCTCAACAGACTGAAAAGCGAAAGAGAGCATACGGCCGAAGATCTGGAAGAACTCAGGGAGCGCGCGGAGCAGCGCAGGACCGTGGCGGCAGAAGCAAGAGAACGTGAACGTGAGCTTTCCAAAGAGGTGGAGGAACTTCGCATATCGCTGGGGCAGCTTTCCGCGAGAATGAAGACCATCGAGGAGATGGAGAGCAATTACGAAGGCTACAACTATGCTGTAAAGCATATCATGAGATCGGGGCTTTCCGGGATAGACGGCGTGGTGGCGGAGCTGATCAAGGTCCCTCAGGGGTATGAGACGGCGCTGGAGACGGCCCTTGGCGGAGCACTGCAGAACATAGTATGCGCCGACGACGCCAGTGCAAAGGCAGCGATACAGTCCCTTAAGGTCAACAGAGCGGGCAGGATGACGTTCCTTCCGGTAAGTTCCGTGAGAGGAAAGGCGTACAGAGACAGACGGCTTGAAAGAGAACCGGGCTTCGTGGGCTTCGGTCCCGACTGTGTTGGATATGACGGCAGATATCAGGGTATTATCGATTACCTGCTGGGCAGGGTGGTCCTGGTAGATAACATGGATAATGCGCTGAGACTGTCCAAGCTGGTCTCGGAATTCAGGTTCGTCACCCTGGACGGCGAGGTGATAAACGCCAGAGGCGCCATAACCGGCGGCAGATATAAGAACAAGACTGCCAATATTCTGGACAGAAAGGCAGAGATAGAATCACTGAAACAGAAGATCACGGCAGGCCGGAACCGGCGACATGATCATGAAACGGAGCTTTCCGATATCAGGGAAAAGCTGGCGGCCGCGGCTAAGGAGCTTTCGGAGCTGGAAAATACCATAAGGCAGAAGGAACAGATGCTGCTGAGCCTGGAAAACGAAGTGAAACTGTCTGAATCGTTATTGAACGATATAAGGAACAACAGCGATAAGCTGTCTCACGAGCTTGACAACATAGCTGCGGAGAAGGAAAATTCCCACAGCATGATACAGCAGATAAAGGACAGGATAGAACAGGATCATATCGCCATCAATGAAGCGCAGCGGCTCAGCGAGGAGCAGCAGGCGATATATGATGGCAGGAAGGAAGAATTCCAGCGAATAAGCGAAGAAATCACCGGAGCAAGGATAGCAGTCAACAGATGCGAAAGCGAGAAGGAGCACGTTGATTCCATGGCAGCCAGGATCGAGGCAGCGGCAGCGGAGCTGTCCCGCGACATCGAGACGAGGAAACGCCAGCTTGCAGACATGCAGCAGGAAAAGGAAAGGCTGACATCGGGAAGCGGAGATATCGACAATGTCATAAGAGAAAAGGAAGAAGAAAAGAAGCGTCTGGAAGAGTACCTGTCGGAGGTGACTTCCGAGAAAGCGGAGCTTTCCACGAAGACAGCCAAGCTCAATACGGAGAAGGAAGAACTGGGCACAAGGCTGGGGAGCGTACAAAACCAGAAATACGAATTGGAGATCAGGAACGCCAAGAACGATACACAGCTTGATACATATAAGAACAAGCTCTGGGAGGACTTCGGCGTATCATACATACAGGCCATGGAATTCAAAAGCGAGGAATTCATCATGTCTATGGCCGTAAAGGAAAACAGGCAGATAAAGGCCCGCATCAAGGAGCTGGGCGAAGTCAATGTGGGAGCCATCCAGGAATACGAGACGGTGAAGGAAAGATACGATTTCCTCACAAGTCAGAGGGCCGATATACAGGAGGCCATGGACGGGCTCAACAGGATAATCGACGATATGGACAGGACCATCAGGACGAAGTTCAAGGAGAGCTTCGACCGCATCGTGATAAATTTCGAGGAGAAGTTCAGGGAACTTTTCGGCGGAGGTCATGCAGAGCTGAGACTTTCCGATGAGAATGATCCGCTGAATTCCAATATCGATATCGTGGCCCAGCCTCCCGGAAAGAAGCTGCAGAACATCAATCTGCTGTCGGGAGGAGAGAAGACTCTGACGGCCATAGCGCTGATGTTCGCGGTGCTCAAGGCGAAGCCTACGCCGTTCTGCATACTTGACGAGGTGGAAGCGGCTCTGGACGACGCCAATATAGACAGATTCATAAATTGTCTCAGAAAATTCACGGGGATACAGTTCGCCCTTGTAACGCATCAGAAGGCCACCATGGAGCATGCGGATGTGCTCTACGGTGTGACGATGCCGGAAAAGGGCGTATCGAAGGTACTGTCTCTGGCGCTGGGGGACGATTTTGAAATATAACGTATAGGAGAAGGTAACAGATGTTTACGGAAGAAAAAAGCAAGAAATCATTTTTCGGTAAGCTGTCCAAGAGGATCGGTGATGCGCTGATGATGAGGACGGCGATAGATGAGGATTTTTTTGACGAGCTTGAGGAGATACTGATCACGTCGGATATAGGCATGGAGACCACCATGAAGGTAGTGGAGACGCTGCGTGCCGAGGTGCAGTCCAATAATCTGACAAAGCCGGAGGTCATCAAGATAAGACTGAGCAAGATAATAGCCGGCCTTATAAACAAGGGTGAAGCACAGAAGCTGTGCAGCGATACGCCTCTTGTGATACTGATGATAGGCATCAACGGCGGCGGAAAGACTACGTCCATAGGCAAGATCGCCTATAAGCTCAAGTCGGAAGGCAAGACCGTTATGCTGGCTGCCGCCGACACCTTCAGAGCGGCTGCGGCGGAGCAGCTTACCATATGGGCCGACCGGGTAGGCATAAACGTTGTAAAGCACAAGGAAGGCGCGGATCCGTCGGCCGTTATCTACGATGCGATACAGTCGGCAAAGGCCAAGAACATAGACGTGCTGATCTGCGATACGGCGGGAAGGCTCCAAAACAAGAAGAACCTCATGGACGAGCTCAACAAGATGAACAAGGTAATCGGACGCGAGTTCCCGGAGGCGGCGAGAGAAAACCTGCTGGTGCTGGATGCGACGACAGGAAAGAACGCCGTTTCACAGGTAAAGGAATTCGGAGATGTGGCCGATATCACGGGAATAATACTTACGAAGCTTGACGGCACGGCCAAGGGCGGCATCGTCATCACCATAGCCGATGAATTCGATATGCCTGTCAAGTTCATAGGAGTAGGAGAAGGACTGGAGGATCTGAAGGAATTCGATCCTGTAGAATTTGCGGAAGGGATCACACATGAGTAAACCGTTGGTAGCCGTCGTAGGACGGCCGAATGTAGGAAAATCCACGTTTTTTAACAAGGTCGTGGGAAAACGCGTGTCAATAGTCGAGGACACGCCGGGAGTTACGAGAGACAGGATATACGCCGAGGCCGAATGGTCTGGCGTACATTTTGCGTTGATAGATACGGGAGGAATAGAGCCTGACAGCAAGGATATAATACTGTCCCAGATGCGTCAGCAGGCGGAGCTTGCCATGGATACATCGGACGTCATCCTTTTCATGGCAGACGGCAAGGACGGAGTCACCGCTTCCGACAGAGAAGTGGCCTCCATGCTGATGAAGACCGGCAAGAAGGTGGTGCTGGCAGTAAACAAGATAGACAAGGCGGAGCTTCCCGACGATTTCTATGATTTCTATGAGCTGGGGCTGGGCGAGCCTATACCTATTTCCGCAGCCAACATGCTGAATCTGGGAGATCTGCTGGACAGGATCGTGGAGAGCTTCCCGGAGGGAGCCGGAACAGAGGAAGAAGACACCATCAAGATAGCCATGATAGGAAAGCCTAACGTAGGCAAGTCTTCGCTGATAAACAGGCTTCTGGGAGAAAACAGAGTCATCGTTTCACCTATAGCGGGAACTACGAGAGACTCCATAGATACGCCTTTCGAAAAGGACGGCGAAAAATACCTGCTCATCGATACTGCCGGGATCAGGCGAAAAAGCAAGGTCAATGAAAACATAGAGAAATTCAGCGTCATAAGAGCTGTGGCCGCCATCGAGAGATGCGACGTCTGCATGCTGATGATAGACGCTCAGGAGGGCATAACCGAGCAGGACAAGAAGATAGCCGGTATAGCCCACGAAGCCGGAAAGGGCATCGTCGTGGTGGTGAACAAATGGGATCTCATCGAGAAAGAGACCAATACCATGAATGAATTCAAGAAGAAGATCGCTACAGAGCTGACATTCATGTCATATGCGCCGTCGGTGTTCATATCCGCACTTACGGGTCAGCGTGTGGATCATGTCATAGCCATGGCTAAATACGTTGCGGAAAACAGGGCCATGAGAGTGCCTACGGGACAGCTCAACAGCCTGATAGCCGACGCTATGATGATGAAGCAGCCTCCAAGCGATAAGGGAAAGCGTCTCAAGATCTATTACGTTACTCAGGTAGGCGTAAAGCCGCCGCTGTTTTCGTTCAAGGTCAACTCGAGGCCTCTGATGCATTTCTCGTATTCTAGATATCTTGAGAACAAGATAAGAGAAGCCTTCGGATTTAAGGGCTCATCGATAAAATTCGTATTCAGAGAAAAAGGAGAGAAGGAAGATGTTTGATTTGTCTGTGCCCGGGTCAGATAACTGGTGGCTGCTGCTCATCGCCGTAGTTATAGCATATCTCATGGGCAATATATCTCCTTCCATTCTGATGGCAAAGGCAAAGGGCATAGATATCAGAAAGGAAGGCAGCGGAAACGCCGGGACCACCAACGCTCTCAGAGTCATGGGCAAGAAGGCCGGAGCCATAACGCTGGTGGTAGACGTCCTGAAGGGGACGTGCGCGGTGCTTCTGGGATCGCTTCTGGCAGGTCATTTGGGAGCCATGTACTGTGTCATAGCGGTGTTCTGCGGTCATGTGTGGCCCGTGTTTTTCGGCTTTCGCGGAGGAAAGGGCGTTGCGACGGCCTTCGGGGCGCTGCTGGGACTCAATCCGCTTCTGGCGCTGGCTACCCTTGGAATAGTGGTGATAGGAGTGTTGATATCCAAGCGCATGTCCGTAGGATCCATATTGGGAGCGCTTGCCTTTCCGGTGCTGTCGGTGTTCATGGAGCGTGATTTCATCATACCGGGGGTTGTTCTGGCCCTGATAGTGATCATCAAGCACAGAGCCAATATAGTCCGTATTTTCAGAGGCGAAGAGCCTGTAATGAGCATATTTGAAAAGAAGAGCAGATAACGATGCTGATGACGATCGATGATCGGGAAAGGATACATATCATGAAGAATATAGGCGTGATAGGAGCAGGAAGCTGGGGAACTGCACTTGCAACGGTGCTTGCCGGCAAGGGAAACAAGGTCAGGATATGGGATATAGATGACAGACATCTGAGATCCATGGAGGAGAACAGGGAAAATGTCGACTATCTCCCCGGCGTACCGTTAAACGAAAATATAGAGATGGTATATACCACGGAGGAAGCCTTAAAGGATGCGGACGTGGTACTGTTTTCCGCACCAGCACAGCATTTCAGGAGCGCTTTGGCTTCGGCGGCAGAGTATATCCCGGAGGATGCACTTATAGTCAACGTTGCCAAGGGTATCGAGCAGAAGAGCCTGGCAAGGATGTCCGAGATAGCTTCGGAAAAGCTGGATATGGACAGATACGTCGTGCTGTCGGGGCCTTCCCATGCGGAGGAAGTGGGCAGAAGGCTGCCTACCACCGTTGCCGCTGCTTCATACGATCTTGCCGCAGCAGAACAGATACAGGATCTCTTTATGACGGACAGATTCAGAGTCTACACCACCGAGGATGTGGTAGGCGTAGAGCTGGGAGGCGCCCTTAAGAACATCATAGCTCTGGGCGCGGGAGTGTCGGACGGCATGGGCTTCGGCGACAATGCCAAGGCTGCGCTGATGACGAGAGGTCTGGCGGAGATAACCAGACTGGGACTCAAGCTGGGAGCAAAAGCCGAGACCTTTG
>JAETSS010000405.1 GCA_021769545.1 Eubacterium sp. | reverse complement strand
GTATTTTTGCAGAATTTTTTGGAAATTTCATATAATTTCTTCGTATTGGAGCTTTTTCTTCCGCCGATGACCACCATCAAATCGGATTTTTTCGCCAGCTCCTCACACGCGCTCTGCCGTCTTGACGTTGCGCTGCATATGGTATTGTGCACCTGAAAACTTTTGCCTTTATCCTCCAGCGCTTTTATGACCTCCTGCAGCATCTCTTCCCTTATGGTAGTCTGGGTGACTACGAAAAGATCGTCCTGCTGTATATCTGCCGCCTCATTATATGAGCTCACCACCACAGCCGGCTTTCTGCACCATCCGAATATGCCCATGACCTCCGGATGAGCCTTGTCCCCAACGATCACCACCTGTTTGTCCGTATCGTACACCAGCTTGTGTATCTTCGCCACGAAGGGACATGTAGCGTCTATCAGTTTTATATTCTTCTCTTCCGCCTCGTCATAGAAAGATTTTCCTTCTCCGTGGGATCTTATTATCACCGTGTCGCCTTCTCCTACTGCGTCCAGAGACTCGGTTATCCTTATCCCCTTACGCTGCAGGTCCTCCGTCACACGCTCGTTATGTATCAGGGAACCCATGGAAAAAATACCGCCCCGGCTGCTTTCCGCAGCCTTTTCCGCCTTTTCTATGGCCTGCTTTACTCCGAAACAGAATCCCGCATTCTCAGCCCTTACTATTTCTTTCATCTATCCGCTTCAATTCCTCCAAATATCTCTTAAATGAGCTTTCGCTTCCGTTTTCCGTCGGCTCGTAATATTTCACGCCTTCTCTGTAAAGATCGTCCGGCAGATACTGCTGAGTCACGTAGCCTCCGTAGGAATGAGGATATTTGTAATCCAGTCCCCGTCCAAGCTGGGAAGCTCCTTTGTAATGTGAATCCTTCAGATGATCCGGAACATCGTCTATCTTGCGCCTTCTAAGATCTGCCGCCGCCTTCTCCAGCGCCTCGTTTGCCGCATTGGACTTTGGACATGAGGCCATCAGCACTACCGCCTGGGCGAGATTTATCCTGGCTTCCGGCAGCCCTATCATCTG
>JAETSS010000404.1 GCA_021769545.1 Eubacterium sp. | reverse complement strand
GGTGCATCCGCACAGTTCGGTATTTTCGCGGCGTATTTCGGCGCCATCGCAATGGGCTTTAATGATAAGGCTGCAGCTGCGATTTCCATTATCGGCGGTGCAGACGGCCCTACTTCTATTTTCCTGGCAGGTAAGCTGGGACAGACGGCCCTTTTGGGACCCATCGCCGTAGCGGCATATTCCTATATGTCCCTGGTGCCGATCATCCAGCCGCCCATTATGAAGCTTTTTACTACCGAAAAGGAAAGAAAGATCAAAATGGGACAGCTTCGTCCTGTCAGCAAGTTAGAGAAGATCCTTTTCCCGATCATCGTTACGATCGTGGTATGTCTGATCCTTCCTACAACCGCTCCTTTGGTAGGTATGCTGATGCTTGGTAACTTATTCAGGGAGTCCGGCGTGGTAAGACAGCTGACGGAAACGGCTTCCAACGCTTTGATGTATATTGTAGTTATTCTGCTGGGTACATCCGTAGGCGCTACCACGAGTGCGGAAGCATTCTTAAACTGGGATACCTTAAAGATCGTAGGTCTGGGTCTGATTGCATTTGCATTCGGTACGGCAGCCGGCGTATTGTTCGGTAAGCTGATGTGTGTACTTTCACATGGCCAGGTTAATCCTTTGATCGGTTCAGCAGGCGTATCTGCGGTTCCTATGGCAGCCCGTGTATCCCAGAAGGTTGGTTCACAATATGATCCTACCAACTTTTTGCTGATGCATGCTATGGGACCCAACGTTGCCGGCGTTATCGGTACTGCGGTTGCAGCAGGTACCTTTATGGCGATTTTCGGAGTGTTCTAAGTGATAATGAAATAAATAAAAAAGCGCCGGGGAAAAGTTTACGGCGCACCCTTATTGCAGGATGGCAATAAGATGATCATAAAAATATGGAGGAAAAAGTAATGGCAAAACCTGTTAAATTTACAGAAACCATTTTACGTGATGCTCATCAGTCCCTGATCGCTACCAGAATGCCTACCGAGTTGATGCTTCCCATCATCGATAAGATGGATAAAGTCGGCTATCATTCCGTAGAGTGGTGGGGTG
>JAETSS010000403.1 GCA_021769545.1 Eubacterium sp. | reverse complement strand
CAAACAGAACTGAAAGCATAAGGATCCAAAAAATGCAGGAAAAGATCGAAGCTATCAGAGCCAATGAGGAAGTAGGGGTGAAGCTTATGAACGCATGGGAAGAGAAGATATACGAGCGAGAAGACGGACGGCAGGAAGGCAGACAAGAAGGCAGACGTGAAGAACGGAAACGGATCATCGACAAATTGAAGAAAAAGCTCTCAGACGAGGAGATCGCCAAACTTACAGATATTCCTCTAGATGAGATCAAGACAGTATGATCTATAAAATGCAAAACGGCAGTTCACACTGCCGTTTTCCTGTTTTCTCATCTACCCAACGATCTTCCCCGTCAGGCTAAAAGTCTTTCCTTCGGTGATCTCCACGTCTACCATCCTGCCGATAAGGCTCTTGTCGCCCGCAAAATCCACCAGCTTGAAACCTTCCGTCCGTCCGGTAAGTGTCGCTTCGTTTTTCTTGCTGACGCCTTCCACCAGCACCTTCTCGATGCGGTCCTTATAGGCGGCGTTCTTTTTCATGCTTTCCTCGTTGACGGCATCCACCAGCCTGTTGAAACGCTGATGTTTTATCTCCTCCGGAATCTGATCCTCGTACTCCGCCGCAGGTGTCCCCTTTCTGATGGAATACAGGAACGTAAATGCCGAATCATACTTCACTTCCCGTACAAGGGACAAGGTCTCTTCGAATTCTTCTTCCGTCTCTCCCGGAAAGCCCACTATTATATCCGTGCTTATGGTTATCTCCGGCACCGCCTTTCGCAGCTTCGTCACCAGCTGGAGATATTTCTCCCTGGTGTAGCGTCTGTTCATCCGCTTCAGCACATCGCTGCTTCCGGACTGGACCGGCAGATGGATATAATTGCACAGCTTGTCGCAGTCTACATACGCCTGTATCAGCTTATCCGACAGATCCTTGGGATGGGATGTCATGAATCTGATACGTTCCAGTCCGTCGATATCATTGAGCATGTATATGAGATCTGCAAAGTCGCAAATGCTTCCGTCATCTGCTGCGCCCTTGTATGAATTGACGTTCTGACCGAGAAGCG
>JAETSS010000038.1 GCA_021769545.1 Eubacterium sp. | reverse complement strand
GCAGAAGCGGTATGCTCAATATACAGGTAAGGAGAAACTACTTATGAAACTATCAAAGATGCATTTAAAGACATTAAGAGAAGTTCCCAACGAGGCGGAGATACCGAGTCATATCCTGATGCTGAGATCCGGAATGATCAGAAAGCTGGCGTCGGGAGTATACGGATTCATGCCGCTGGGCTGGAGGACTCTGAGAAAGATCGAGGACATAATAAGACAGGTGATGGACGCTGCAGGCGGACAGGAGATACACATGTCGGCGATCCAGCCTTCGGAGCTTTGGGAGGAATCGGGAAGATGGTATGCATACGGTCCCGAGCTTTGGAGAATAAAGGACAGACACGGTAGAGAGTTCTGTCTCGGGCCTACTCATGAGGAGATATTCACCGATATCGTGAGAAGCGATATCAATTCCTACAGACAGCTTCCGATGAATCTTTATCAGATTCAGACCAAATACAGAGATGAAGCCAGACCTAGATTCGGACTCATGAGAAGCAGAGAGTTCATCATGAAGGATGCGTATTCCTTCGACAGGGATCAGGAAGGTCTCGACAAGAGCTACGATGATATGTATGAAGCGTATGAGAAGATATTCACCAGATGCGGTCTTAAATTCAGACCTGTAGAAGCTGATACGGGAGCCATAGGCGGAAGCAATTCTCACGAGTTTACAGCCATTTCCGAGGTGGGAGAAAGCGAGATCGCATACTGCGAGCATTGCTCCATGGCGGCTACGGTAGAGAGAGCGGAATGCGTTGATGCAAAGCCGCAGGATGATGTTGATATGCTGCCTATGGAGGAAGTACACACTCCGGGAACCAAGACCATAGAGGAAGTTGCGGGATTTTTGGGCCTTGAAAAGGAACAGACCATCAAGGCGCTGCTTTTCGTTACGTATGACAGTGAAGGAAAAGAGAACGGATACGTGGCAGCATTCGTACGCGGAGACAGAGAGCTCAATATGACTAAGCTTGTCAATGCTCTGGGAATCCCTGAACACGCGATAGAATTTGCAGACGAGGAAAAGATGGCGGCTGCCACGGGATGCGTGGGCGGATTCACAGGTCCGACAAAGCTTCACGACTGTAAGATCGTGGTGGACAGCGAGCTTCCGGGACTCAAGAACCTCTGTGCCGGAGCCTGCAGGGAGGACCACCATCTGATAAACGTAAATTACGAAAGAGATTACAAGGCAGACCTGATCGCAGATATCAAGGTGCTGGCAGAGGGAGATGCATGTCCTGTATGCGGAGCGCCTGTAAAGCACGCCAGAGGTATCGAGGTGGGACAGGTGTTCAAGCTGGGCACCAAGTACAGCGAGGCTATGGGAGCTACCTATAAGGATGAGAACATGAAGGATCATCCTATCGTCATGGGCTGCTACGGCATCGGTGTGACGAGGACCATGGCTGCCATAATCGAGCAGCATCACGATGACAACGGTATCATATGGCCGATAGCCGTTGCTCCTTATCACGTGATAATAACGGTGATGAAGCCTGATGATGAGATACAGTCCAGGGTCGCCGACGATATATACAGTAAGCTTACGGCTGCGGGCGCAGAGGTAATGCTGGATGACAGAAAAGAGCGTCCCGGCGTTAAATTCAAGGATGCCGATCTGCTGGGGATCCCTATCAGGATCACAGTAGGACGAGGCGCTGCAGACGGTAAGATCGAATACAAGATGAGAAGAGACGCGGACAAGGAGGAAATGTCTGCAGAAGAAGGAATAAAGAGAGCTATAGCTGTTATCAATGAGGAAAAATGAGTTTTATTTCTTTGATGGAGCTCATAGGTACCGTGGCATTTGCGGTATCGGGAGCGCTTATTGCTATCGAGAAAAAGCTTGATTATTACGGGATAGTATTTCTGGCAATAATAACTGCGGTAGGAGGCGGGATAATACGTGATCTTATAATAGATCTTCCGCTTCCCGCAGCCTTTGAAAATCCCCTTTACGTGGTGATCAGCATTATTTCCGCTGCTGCCGTGATAGCGTTTTATAAATGGATCACCAGGCTCCAGCGGCTGATAACGATATTCGATGCCGTAGGACTTGCGGCCTTTACATCCATAGGAGCAAAGGCTGCTCTGGATAATAATGTGTATACGGTTTTTATAGTAATGACGCTTGCCATGCTGACAGGTGTAGGCGGAGGAATGCTAAGGGATATTTTCGTAAAGGAGATACCCTTCGTGTTCAGAAAGGAGGTCTATGCCGTTGCTTCACTGGTGGGTGCGCTGGTATTCTGGGCGGCCAGCTTCTATCTGAATGTTAAACTGTGCATGTACATATGCTTCGGAGTGACACTGGCCATAAGGCTCGTGTCCGTCAGGTTCAACTGGCATTTGGCGACGGTGAAGACAGCAGCGGTGGTTAACGGGGATGAAAGAGAAAAAACGCAGAGAAAAAGAAAATAAGGACAGAGCGGAAACCTCTCAGGATAAAGCAGCAAAGGCTGCGGAAAAAACAGCCAAGGCTGATAAGAAAAGAGGCCCGTGGTTTGAATATTTCAGCCTGTTCTGGGAGTTCTTCAAGATAGGTCTGTTTACTATAGGCGGCGGAATGGCAATGATACCGCAGATCCAGCAGGTGGCCGTCAAGGACAAGGGATGGCTCACCGAAGAAGAAATGATAGACTGCGTCGCTATAAGTCAGTCTATGCCGGGAGTCATCGCCATCAACAGCGCGACATATATAGGCAAACGCATCAAAGGCATCGGAGGATGTCTCGCTGCCACCATAGGAGTCATCATGCCGTCGTTTATGATAATCATAATCGCCGTGACATTTCTTGGAGCCATAGGAGAGAACAAATATATCCTCGGAGCCTTTACAGGAGTAAAAGCTGCCGTGTGCGGACTGATCATCGTGACCGCAGTAAGGCTCGGCAGACAGAGCCTGACATCGGCGTTCCAATGGGTACTTGCAATAGCCTCGCTGCTTGCCATCGGATTTTTCGGCATAACGGCCATATGGGCCATACTGGCAGGTGCAGTGGCGGGAATAATATATAATTTCATAAAGCTGAGGAAAGCGGATGTACCGGACAGGGAGGTGAAAAAATGATATATGTATATCTTTTCACCATGTTTTTCAGGATAGGTCTGTTCAGCTTTGGCGGTGGACTTGCCATGCTGCCGCTGATATTCCAGAGCGTGCAGGACTTTGGAATAATGACTGCGAGGGAATTCTCCGATCTGGTGGCACTGTCACAGGTGACGCCGGGCCCTGTTGCCGTCAATGCGGCGACTTATGTGGGCTTCAATTATTCGGGCCTTCCCGGAGCGCTGATTACGACGCTGGGAGTATGTCTCCCGTCTTTTGTTCTGATGCTGATAGTGATGAAGTTCATAGACAGATTCAATGACAGCAAAGGAGTACAGGGAGCGTTCCTGGGAATAAGACCGGTGACGGTGGGAATGATAGCCGCTGCGGCGATATTCGTCAGCGAGACTGTTTTGATAAACGGTCCTCTGATATCCAAAGAGCTTTTTACAGGCGGCATAGATTATTTCAATCTGATACCTATAGGTATTTTCGCAGTGACCGTAGTGCTTGTCAGCGTATTTAAAATGAGACCGATAAAAATAATGATAATAATGGGAATAGCAGGTGCATTGTTATGTGGATAGGCGGAGTAAGAGTAATAATATTCGATGAAGAAAACAGGATACTGCTGGTAAAGCAACACCATGAGGATAGGGACATCTGGATGACTCCCGGAGGCGGTATCGAGGACGGCGAGAGCGCAGCGGAAGCCGCCGTCAGGGAAGTCAGGGAAGAGACGGGCCTTGATATCCAAGTGCTTAGGATGATATGGCACGTAGAGGAAGTCTCTGAGAGAGGACAGCGCTTTGTCAATTTCTTTACTGCAAGGGTCACAGGCGGAAAGCTTGCCCTTGGAGAGGATCCGGAATTCGACGATGCTCATCAGGTGCTTCGTGAGGTAAGATTCATGTCATATGACGAGGTGCAGAATATAGAGCATCTGTATCCGGAATATCTCAGAGATGAGCTTTGGGAAATGACCGCAGACGGCAGCATGCAGTACGATGCATTTAAGCTGCGCTAGACTGTAGGACTGTACGCTTTGCATAAAACAAAACATGCAGGTGATCAGGTGCGGCACATTGAGACGTTTGACCGAGATTGCGGCTAAGGCCGTTATATTATAAAATCAGGAGGATAATAAAATGAAATATGTAAAGATCGAAATGGAAAACGGCGACATCATGAAAGGTGAACTTTACCCGGAAATCGCTCCGAAGACTGTTGAGAATTTCGTAAAGCTGGTTGAGGAAGGCTTTTATGACGGACTGATTTTCCACAGAGTAATACCGGGATTCATGATCCAGGGAGGATGCCCTGACGGAACGGGAATGGGCGGCCCGGGATACAGCATTGAAGGCGAATTCGCTGCAAACGGATTCAAAAATAATCTTAAGCACGAAAGAGGCGTGTTATCGATGGCAAGATCGATGAATCCGAATTCGGCAGGATCACAGTTCTTCATCATGGTTGCCGATGCCCCTCATCTCGACGGACAGTACGCTGCTTTCGGAAAGATCATCGAGGGTATGGAAGCCGCAGACACCATCGTAGGCCAGAAGCGCAATATGATGGATAAGCCTGATGTACCGCAGGTAATGAAGAAGGTCACTATCGAAGAAGCGTAAGATAGGTAAATTAAAGCACATAAGATTAATAAAACAGATAATTAAATTGATTGAAATTAAGAGGCTGATGTAAGTAAGGGCTATGGAAACCCACTGCACAGCCTTTTTTCGTATAGTTTCCGCGGAGAGGTTCAATATAGTGTAGTACCGCTGAAAAGTGCAGGGAACTTTCCGCGGTAAGTTCGATATAGCATAGTTCCGCTGAAAAAGGAAGAAAGCTTTCCGCGGAAGATACCGATATGTCATAGCTCCGCTGAAGATGAAGGAAAACATTCCGCGGTAAATCCCGATATAGCATAGTTCCGCTGAAGAAGGAAGAAAGCTTTCCGCGACAAGGATAAAATACAGCCTATTCCGCTGAAAACGGAAGATCAGGATTTGTGGATTTTCAGCGATAGATCATAAAAAAGCAATTATCGCTGAAAAAGATTCGCAGAAGGTTATTGCAAAACTGCCCCGAAAGGAATATAATGTAAAAAAAGTAAATAAAAGGGGAACAAGGAAATGATAACAAAGCAGAATATTAAGAGCGAACTGGAACTTTGCATGAACATAAAAAATGATGTTGATAATATCTTGGGCAGTTTGCCTGAGGGAAATCTATATTTTAAATGTGAACATGGAAAAAGCAGACCGTATATGCTTCAAAATGGGAGGGAAAAGTATCTTTCCAGAGACAAAATGCCGATGATAAATCAAATGTTCAGGCGCAAATGTATGTGCGAAACATTACGATGTGTTGAAAATAATATAGAGCTTTTAAAGATACTGTATTCTCAGTATGTAGAGCTTCAAAATGTTTTGCCTCATGATGTGGGAAAGAGAATATTGGAACACACGGATTTTGATATAGATCTTAACAATGTGGACCTTACGGTAAAGGCCGGGGGGTAAGTATAATCGCAGTATAGAGGAATGGCTGTCGCTGCCCAGATATGAGAATCCCTATAAGCCGGAGAATAAACGTCATATGACATCTGCAGGGGTAAAAGTCAGATCGAAAGAGGAATTGATAATATGTACATTTTTGGAAAATAGACGGATTCCGTATAAATATGAGGAAAGACTGGTTCTGGAGGGAAATTTTGTTTACCCTGACTTTACCATAAAGAGAAGATCGGACGGCAAAATCATTATATGGGAGCATTTCGGAATGATGGATGATCCCGGTTATGCAGAAAGGAACAGACATAAGCGGTTTCTGTATGAAAAAAACGGATTCCTTCCATATGACAATTTTATAGCCACGTACAGCGAAGGACGAGGAAGCCTTGATATGACACAGCTTGAGCGGATCGCAGAGGCGATGCTTCTTTGAATTTTCGCTTGATTCGCTTGATTTGACCAAATTTCCACTTGACTTGATCCATTGCATGGTGGTAGTATATCAAAAGATAAATACTAAACCGAAGACGAGGAAGTAAAACTGAGGAACGGTTTCACAGAGAGTCCGGGATGGTGCGATCCGGATAGACGCAGTTTCAGTAAATGGGCCTCAGAGGGCGATGTGAAAGAAAGCGGAAGAACTGACAGCAGTGATATACGACGCTGATAGTATGAAACTTTCCAGTAGCTGAGACGCTACGCAGGCGTAACGTGCGAGGAGTGTGTTGGCACTCTGCAGAGAGAATGCATTTTGCATTAAACAAGGTGGTACCGCAGGCAGACGCTTGTCCTTGAACATAGGACATGCGTTATTTTTTTACCATGTATTTTGCGACCACATACTTTGCGGAGACTCTTGACTACGATAAAAGATCAGAGTGTCAAATAGGAGTTTTCTAATGGCAGATAGTGTGTAACAAACACGATATCGACTTTTGGCATACTGATCGGTAAAAAGCACCAGAAAGGAGAGGGGCGCATCGCTGAGAAAGAAGGATCTATCGGCGAAAAAGTCCCGGAAAAGAGGAGAAAAAATGAAAAAGAAATGTTTAGCGATTTTAATGATGATGCTGATGGTAGTATCAGTGGTATTGACAGGCTGCGGCGGATCGGGCGGCAGCGATGATGAGACTGTTAAGATAGGTCTGGTACAGCTTGTTGAGCATACGTCACTTGACCAGATCAGAGAGTCCATAATAGCACAGCTTGAAGAGGACGGTTACGTTGACGGGGAAAACATAGTCATAGACTACAAGAACGCACAGAACGAGCAGTCGAACCTCAAGACTATCTGTCAGGGCTTCGTTGCAGACGACATGGACATCATAGTGGCCATAACGACACCTGCAGCTCAGGTAGCTATGGGAGAGACTGATGAGATACCTATCGTGTTCTCGGCAGTTACCGACCCTGTGGCGGCAGAGGTAGTCGCTGATATGGAAAAGCCGGGCGGCAATGTCACGGGAACATCGGACGTGATCTCAGTAGATAAGATAATGGGTCTTGCCCGGGAAATAACACCGGGATTTAAGACCATAGGCGCACTTTACAACTCAAGTGAGACGAACTCGGTATCGGCCATCGAAGCCCTTAAGGAATATGCCGAGGCAAACGACCTCAAGGTAGAGGAATCTGCCATCACAAGCGCCAACGAGATCCAGCCTGCGGCCCAGAATCTGGCGAAGAAATGCGATATCGTATTCTCACCTACCGATAATACTGTAGCATCAGCCATAGCAACGGCAAATCAGGTGTTCACCGAAGCCAAGGTGCCGTTCTATGTAGGCGCTGACTCCATGGTAAAGGACGGAGCCTTCGCTACTTACGGAGTGGATTATGAATATCTCGGTCAGGAAACAGCGAAAATGATAATAGAGATCATCAACGGAGCAGACCCTGCGGAAATGCCTGTAAGGACCATGGACGAAATGGCGATCTACATCAACAGTCAGACTGCTGAAAGCATGGGTCTTAAGATACCTGATGATATCATGGAAAAAGCAACCGACTTAGCAAAGGAAGATTTATAAAATGTTAGTAGTGATGTTACTCGAAGCATTGGAGCTGGGATTGATATATTCGATCCTGGCTCTGGGCGTGTTCTTGTCTTTCAGGACCCTCAATACACCGGACCTGACGGTAGACGGAAGTATCGTTACCGGCGCTGCGATTTCTGCGGTGATGTGTACTGCAGCCACAGGCATGAGCCCTGTGATGCAGGGGATAATGTGCATACTGGGCCTTATACTTGCCTTTATTTTCGGCATGGGCGCAGGTGCCATAACGGCGCTTCTCAACACCAAATTGAAGATACAGCCGCTGCTTGCGGGTATACTGGTGATGCTTGGTATATATTCAATCAATTTGAGGATACAGGGCAAGGCCAACATAAATCTCAACAGTACGCCTACCCTTTACAAAATAGCGGAGGACACACTGGGCGGATTCAAGTGGAGCGCCATAGTTCTCGGAGTCGTGATAGCGGCGGTGATAATCCTGCTTCTCTACGGCTTCCTCAAGACGAGAAAGGGCTTCGCCCTGAGAGCTACGGGAGATAATGAAGAGATGGTAAGAGCTGCGGGAATAAGCAGCGACAACATGAAGCTTCTGGGACTTTCCGTATCCAACGGTCTTGTGGGACTTGCAGGCGGCATGCTTGCACAGTATCAGGGCTATTCGGACGTGGGAATGGGTACCGGTATGGTAGTCATCGGTCTGGCATCTGTAATAATCGGCGAGGTCATCTTCGGAACCAGCAGCCTCATGAGACGACTCGTAGCTGTGGCGCTGGGAGCGGTGCTCTACAGAATGGTCATCGGAGTGGCCCTTTATATAGGAATGCCTCCGACCGACCTGAAGCTGGTTTCGGCGGTAATCGTTACCATAGCCCTTGCAATGGGCATGATGGGAGAAAGCTTCTCCCTGAGAAAGAAAAAATCAAACGGAGGTGAGAAGGATGCTTAAGATAGAAAATCTCACCAAGGTGTTCGGCAAAGGGACCATCAATGAGATGAGAGCCCTCAACAATGTGGATTTTCATGGAAGACCGGGTGATTTCATAACCATCATAGGAAGTAACGGAGCCGGAAAATCTACGCTGATGAACTCCATTGCAGGAGTATTTCCGGTAGACAGCGGCAGGATAATCCTCGACGGCAAGGACATATCAAAGCTCCCGGAGCATAAGAGAGCCAGGCTGATCGGCAGGGTATTCCAGGACCCTCTCAAGGGCACGGCCTTCGATATGACCATAGAGGAAAATCTGTCCATCGCATATAACAAGATGCGGAGCAGAGGCTTTCAGGCAGGTATAAACAAAGCCGACAGAGAGCTTTTCAGGGAAAAACTGACTATGCTGGGCATGGGCCTTGAGGACAGG
>JAETSS010000037.1 GCA_021769545.1 Eubacterium sp. | reverse complement strand
CTCCCGCTACGCAGTGTATCAGAACGATATTGGGCTTTTCACCGGCTCTCGGCACCACATACCTGATATCCTTGGGCTCCAGTCCGTGTTTTCTGCAGAAGTAAAATATATCCACGAGTCGCGAAGGGCGATGAACCATGAAAAAGTGCCCTTTCCCCTTCAAAATGGCAGCTGCGACCTTTATAAAATCCTCTACCGTCGCAGTCGTTTCATGACGTGCCGCGAATCTGCTGCTGTTTTCCGCAGGTATACCGCCGCCCTTTGCAAAGTAAGGCGGATTGCAGGTGACTATATCCGCCTGCATGTCCCGCAGAAGACCGTCATTAGGAGAAGCCACGTCCGCCTGCACGAAGCTGATGCGATCTTCGAGAGAATTCAAGCTGCATCCCTTTTGGGCCATCCTGATGGAATTTTCCTGCAGCTCAAGGCCTATGAAGCTCGCATCTTCATTTTTATGGCTCAATATGAAAGGTATTATGCCCGTTCCCGTCCCCAGATCTACAGCTTTTTTAAAGCTTCCGCAGATGCTCCATGCAAAATCGGCCAGAATAACGGCATCTATGCCGTAGCAGAACTCCTCCGTATCCTGTATGAGCTTGAGATCACCGAATCCGATATTTTCAGTTCTCTCCATATCAGTCCTTCATCAGCTCCTTTATTTCCTGCAGCAGCTCGCCCTCGATATCTGCAAGGTCGTCTTCCTTTTTTTTGTTATGGTGGTTCTTTTTATTGATCCTTCTTATCTCTTCTTTTTTGTAGCTGTAAAGCTCCGTGCTGAGCTTTTCCTCCACATCCTTCTCCTTGGAACCGGGCTCCACCACTAGTCTTACTTTTATGATATTCTCAAGGATGTTCACATCGGTAACGATAGCCATACCGTCCGGCGTCTTTATCCTCTCGCCGACAGAAGGCATTCCCTTTTTAAGATGTGTATACACCTCGTTTTCAAACTTAAGGCAGCACATCAGTCTGCCACATATGCCGGATATTTTAGACGGATTCAGCGACAGGTTCTGCACCTTTGCCATTTTGATGGAAACAGGCTCGAAATCCGAAAGCCACGTATTGCAGCACAGACCTCGTCCGCAATTTCCCACGCCTCCCAGCATTTTCGCTTCATCTCTTACGCCGATCTGTCTCAGCTCTATCCTCATCCTGAATATCGCCGCGAGATCCTTTACAAGCTCTCTGAAATCAACTCTTCCATCTGCCGTAAAGTAAAATACGATCTTGCTGTTGTCGAAGGTATATTCCACATCGATCAGCTTCATTTCAAGCTTATGCGCATCCACCTTTTCCTGACAGAGTCTCAGTGCTTCTTCCTTTTTTGCCAGATTCTCGGCGTGCTTTTTCTTGTCCTTCTCCGTCGCTATCCTTATGATGTTCTTAAGAGGCGCTACCAGCTCGCTTTCCTTGATCTGCGTCACTCCCATGGTGACCTTCCCGAACTCCAGTCCTCTCGCCGTTTCGACTATAACATTGTCTCCCGCCTTCACATGAAGCTTTCCGGGACTGAAATAGTAAAGCTTTCCCGCATCCTTAAACTTTACACCTACTACATTGGTCATGATCTATCCTCCGATTTTTATAAGTAAATTCTTTATGGCATAGGCCGGCGAAACACCTTCCTTGATCTGTTTTCTCGCTGTTTCAGCAGCGTAGATGTTTCTCATAAGGTCTTCTTCTTTGTACAGCGATATCCCTTTGCCTTTTTTCACAAGCATATTGCGGAACACCACCTGCAGCGCATCCAGAAAACCGCTGACCTCTTCACTGTTTCCCAGGATATCATCCGCCTCTTTTTTTATCTTGTAAAAGGCTTCTCTTTTCAGCAGCATTTCAGCTATCTTTTCAGCCTTTTCCATCATAAAATCATAATTTTCACTGCCGAAATGATTTATCCTGTATTTAACACATCGCGACTGTATCGTCTGTGTAAGATTCTCCATGTTTTCGGAAAGCAGTATTATCACCGTCTTTCCCGGCGGTTCCTCCAGCGTTTTCAGGAGCCTGTTCTGGGCTCTCAACGTCATCGTATCGCTGTCTTCTATTATCACTATATGCCTGTCTCCAAAGGGCTTGGTTTTCAGGCTGTCCTGCATATCTATTATGACCGCGTCCTTTATGGAGCGTCCGTCGGCAGCTATGTAGATGATGTCCTCGTGGTTACCGTGCTCTATCTTGCGGCATATGCCGCATCTTCCGCAATCGTCACCTGCATTCACGGGGCACAGTATTCCCTTTACAAAGCTCTCGGCAAAGGCCTTTTTATCTATACAGCCCGGACCTTCGAAAATATACGCATGGGAAATCTTATCATTTTCCACGATATGGTCAAGTCGCTTTATTAAATTGATATTTTCATCCTGCTGTGTGAAGTGCATATATCTATCCTTTGATCAGCTCCCTGACATGAGCGATTATGTTTTCTTCGATCTTCTCTATAGTCTGTGAAGCATCTATCCCTATTATCCTTTCAGGGAAGGATTCCTCCAGTTTTTCATATCCTTCATGGACCCTGCTGTAAAACTCCTCGTTTTCCAACTCGATCCTGTCTTTAGGTCTGTTTTTTATCCTGTCGTTCCCCACGTTGGGCTTGACCTTCATGAGAAAAGTGATATCGGGAACATATCCTGCCACGGCATATCCGTTGATGATGCTTACGCTGTCTCCCAGCTGTCTGCCATAGCCCTGATATGCTATGCTGGAATCGACGAATCTGTCGCAGATGACGATCTTGCCCGTATCTATTGCAGGCTTTATGATCTCCTCCACATGTTGAGCACGGGAAGCCGCATAAAGAAAGGCTTCCGTCATATGAGTCATTTTTTTGTTATCCGGATCCAAGATTATCCGTCTGATTTTTTCACCTATTTCCGTTCCGCCCGGCTCCCTTGTCAGTACCACCTGATAACCTTTTTCTTCAAGAAAGCTTTTAAGCTTTTGTATCTGGGTGGATTTGCCCGAACCGTCAACACCTTCAAATGATATGAAGTAACCTCTTTTCATCTTTACTTTTCTCTGACTTTCCTCTTATTTTTTCGTTCTTTTCTTCGCTTTCTCTTGCTGTCCGTCTTAGTCTTAGTCTTAGGTCTGTCCGCTTTCGGCCGTCCCGGCTCTTTAGCTTTCTCGGTCTTATTGAAAGCTTCGCCTGCCGCGCGCTTCTGCTTGTTTATGTAATAAGGAGATTCCTGCTTGTACCTGTCGCGGCCCGGTATCTCTCTGCCAAAGGACCCTCCCAGCTCCTGCCGCTGCCGTGAATTGCCGGTATCGCCGCTGTATCCGCGCCCGGCATCCGCCTGCTCCGGCGCGTATCTTCGCTCCGGTTTCTTGCCGTATTTTTCACGCCGTGAATCGTTTCTTGCCGTATTTTTTACTGTATTTTTGTTTCTCTCTTGATTTTTGCTGCTCTCTCTTACATCCTTGTTGAGATTATTGATGACATATATCATCACCACCGCAACAGGAACTATGATGAGCAAAACAAACAAAAACTTTATCAAACTCATAAGCCATTTATCCTTTTGTATTACGATTTGTATTCAATGAATGCCGTATCCAATCAATGTGTTCATTATAATGCGCAAGCTTGTCGCAGCGCATTTCAATGAATGCTACCTTGCGGCAACGCCGCATGTGATCATAGCATTCATTATACCACAAAATCAACATATAACCCACTTAATTTTTATACGCCTGCTCTATGGCTATCTGCTATGAAAAAACCTCCTGAACACACCAACATGTCCGGAGGTTTCCAACTTCAATAAATGTTATTTTTGCATAACGGGTCTATCAATTACTCAATGATAACTCCGTCTTCGTCGATGATTATTTCATCCTCATCGAATTCCGGTACATCAGGTTCTGCTTCTGCGGCGTTTTTGTCCTTCTCGCCCTTCAATGTATCCAGCAACATGCCTTCGATCTTATCGAGTACATCCGGATTTTCTTCAAGGTATCTTTTAACGTTTTCGCGGCCCTGTCCTATCCTGTTACCATCAAAGCTGTACCACGATCCCGCTTTTTCCAGGATCTTAGCTTCAACGGCACAATCAAGGACGTCTCCTGATTTTGATATACCCTTGCCATACATGATATCGAACTCAGCCTGTTTGAAAGGAGGGGCTACTTTGTTCTTGACTATCTTGACCTTCGTCCTGTTGCCGAGTATCTGATCTCCCGATTTTATGCTCTCTACCTTTCTTACGTCGAGACGCATGGAAGAGAAGAACTTGAGAGCACGTCCGCCCGTCGTAGTCTCAGGATTTCCGAACATTACGCCTATTTTTTCTCTCAGCTGATTGATAAATATGATCGTCGTATTTGTCTTATTTATAACTCCTGCCAGCTTTCTCAAAGCCTGTGACATGAGCCTTGCCTGCATACCTACTGTGGCGTCGCCCATAGCTCCGTCTATTTCATGCTTCGGTACAAGTGCCGCAACGGAGTCGACTACCACGATCTCCACCGCTCCGCTCCTTACCAGCATCTCCGCTATCTCCAATGCCTGTTCGCCGTAATCAGGCTGTGATACCAGGAGTTCATCCACATCTACACCAAGGTTTCTGGCATATTCAGGATCAAGAGCATGCTCCGCATCTATGAATGCAGCTCTTCCACCCTGCTTCTGCGCCTCCGCTATTATATGCAATGTCAGAGTCGTCTTACCTGATGATTCAGGACCGAAAACCTCTATGATCCTTCCCTTTGGAACTCCGCCTATACCTGTAGCCAGGTCCAGACTCATGGACCCTGTGGATATAGCTTCTATATTCAATCTGGCGTTGTCGTCTCCCAGCTTCATTACGGCACCCTTGCCGAATTGCTTCTGTATCTGCGCCAGCGCTTCGTTCAACGCTTTATCTCTTTCTTCTTTGCTGGCTGTCTTTAAATTTTTGGTTTCATTTTTCGCTGCCATCTAATTACCTCCAATTCAGGAACGTTTGTTCTTCCATTATAATACCCTACTTTTGATACAAGGTCAAGTGAATTCTTGATACTTTGTACTTTATGATTATTTTACACCGCCTGAAGTTCTTTGTCAATATTTTCCATATATTTTTATGGATTTTGTTCGAACAGCTCCGCCACCTGCTTCAAAAGAGAAGATATTTCCAAACTCTGCGGACAATTTTTTTCACATTGTCTGCACCCGATACATTCCGATGCCTTTCCGTGAGTTTCCGTAAGGGCATGATATGCCGGCTCGATTTTCCAGTCCTCGTCGGGATAGCGTTTACACTCGTTATACAGCTCAAAATATTCAGGTATAGCGATATTTTCAGGACAATGGTCGTCACAATAGTGACATTTGGTACAGGCAACAGCTGTGCTGCCCGATATTATCTCCGCCGCAGCTTCCGCTATCTTGTATTCCTTATGGGAAAAGAGCTCTGTATCCCGCATGTTCTCCTTTATCTGAGCTTCGGTATTCATTCCGCTGAGTACAAGCTCCACATGCTCAAGTGACTGTGCAAACCTCAATGCCCATGACGCCGCGCTGCTGTCTGGATCGAAATTTTTAAAAAGGCGTTCCGCTTCATCCGGAAGCTTCGCCAAGGTGCCTCCTTTGACCGGCTCCATGACTATGACCGATTTTCCATGCTTCACTGCAGTTTCGTAACACTTCCTCGCTTCGATCCCGACGCTTTCCCAATCAAGGTAATTGATCTGCAGCTGTACGACATCCACCTCAGGATGAGCTGACAATATCTCATCCAACAGCACAGGACCGTCATGATATGAGAACCCTATACGCTTTGCCTTTCCGATGGCCTTCATTTTTATCAGAAAATCAAACTCATGGTGCTCCTCTGCAATGCGATAGTTTTCTCCGTTCAGCCAGTGCAGCAGATACACATCAAAATAATCCACACCGCAGCGTTCAAGCTGCTGGTCGAAATATCTGTAGCAATCCTCACTTGAAGTCACCTGCCATGAAGGCAGCTTATCGGCGATCTGGAAACGATCTCTTGGATGTCTCTGCACCACCGATCTGCGGATAGCCTCCTCGCTCTTTCCATCTAAATACGTATATGCCGTGTCGAAATAAGTTCCTCCCGAAAGCAGAAACTCATCCGTCATTTTGTTCAAAAGCTCCCAGTCTATCTCCTGGCTTTCCTTATCGATCTGCGGAAGCCTCAAAAAACCGAAACCGATCTTGTTCATTGTAAATACTCCTTGCTCCATATTTTCCATGATTCATTATAAGGCCTGTGGTATTAAATATCAAATACATACATGGTTATGATTCAGGACATATTTTTTTATTTATAAATTTGCGAGAATGCTATTTTACATTTTTTTGCTGTTATTTATTTACATTTAAATTGAGGCGTGCTATACTTTCTTCGTGGTATATTTTACCATTCTTTTCCCACATATCAACACACAAGGCTTAGAGATTGCATTTGATTTTTGAAAGGAGTATAATGATGAAACAGGAAAAGGTCGAGGCCATAAGGGCCAATGAGGAGATTGGAGTCAAACTTATGAATGCATGGGAAGAAAAGATATACGACAGAGAAGACGGCAGGCAGGAGGGTCTGAAGGAAGGCATGGAAAAAGGATTTTCAGACGCTCAGGAACAGCTCATACTCAAAATGAAACGTAAACTTTCAGATGAAGAAATCGCTGTTCTCACGGACATCCCGCTTGAGAAGGTGAAAGCGATTTCATCAAAGTAGTTTCGGATCACTATAACATAACGCATCAAAAGACCCTGAAACAAAACTTTCTCACAAGTCTGCATCAGGGTCTTTTATTGTTTTATTTTCGATGTTCTGTTTTATATATTCTTATTTATCAGATCCAGCATACTCAGCAACGTATAATGTCTGTTCCACTGCCTGTCGGTATCCCTCATCTGCACTTTCTTGCACAGCTTTTTGTCACCATAGATAAATCCGATGTAAACGAGTCCCACCGGTTTTTCCTCGGAGCCTCCGCCCGGTCCTGCGATCCCGGTGACTGAAATGCACACGTCGCTTCCGCTGACTTCCTTGAGGCCTTCCACCATCTCTACTGCCGTTTCCTTGCTTACAGCGCCAAACTTTTCAAGAGTCTCGGCCTTCACGCCCAGCTCATCCATCTTTGCCTGATTGCTGTAAGTGACCAGCCCTCTCTGAAATACTGCTGATATTCCCGGGATATCGGTCACTGCTGCCGCAAACATACCGCCTGTGCAGGACTCCGCACTTGAAAGGGTAAGTCCCTTTTCCATGAGCTTTTTGCATACCACCTGCACCAGCTCTTCATCGTCGCAGCTATATATATATTCGCCTACCTTTTCCTTCACCTTCTCCAGCATCTCATCGACGGCTCTCATGGCCTCTTCTCTGGTCTTTCGCTTTGAGGCTATCCTCAGCGAGCACTCTCCCTCCTTGGCATATGTCGCAAGAGTGGGGTCCGTCTGATTGTCTATCAGATCGATAAGATCCGTTTCAAGTCTGGACTCACCTATTCCGAAGGCCCGTATCATCCTGTAACAGATCACTTCCTCGGACATGGACTGCAGGAAAGGAACGACGCTCTTTTCGAACATCTCCGTCATCTCTCTCGGAGGTCCCGGCATGCAAATGATATATTTGCCGTCCTTTTCCAGGGCAAAGCCCGGAGCGGTGCCTGCATCGTTATGGAATACCGTTGCTCTGGAAGGCATTATGGCCTGTTTCCTGTTGTTCTCGGTCATCTTGCGTCCGAGATTTTCAAAATATGCCTCCAGCTCCTCCATCACATCGTCCATCATCACCAGCTCATCGCCCATTACCCTGCACGCTACTTCCTTTGTAAGGTCATCCTGCGTCGGGCCGAGTCCTCCCGTGGTCAGCACCATATCGCAGTCCTCGAATGCCAGCTCTATCATATCTGCAACTCTGTCGGGGTTATCTCCCACAGTGTAATGATACATCACGTCATATCCAAGCATATTGAGCTGCTGGGACAGATAAACGGTATTGGTGTTGGTTATCTGCCCGAACAACAATTCGGTCCCTACGCTCAAAATCGCAGTTTTCATATACGTCTACCTCTTTTCTACATAGAAAATAAATTTTTGTTCTTCGCTATGTATTCGATTCCCGAAACCACAGTCATCACAAGAGCGATCCACAGGAAAATGACATCCATAGGCAGATTGAAGCTGAGAAGACTGAAAGGCCAGTTTTCCAGTATCAAAAGCGGTATCGCTATCATCTGAGTTATCGTCTTTATCTTTCCCGTGGTCCCCGCTGCTATTACTATGCCCTGTGCGGCCGCCACCTGTCTCATTCCCGTGATGATGAATTCTCTTCCCAGGATCACGATGACCATCCATCCCGCGACATCACCTACCTGCGACAAACATATAAGCGCCGACATGACCAGCAGCTTGTCCGCCAGAGGATCCATCAGCTTTCCGAAATTTGTTACGAGATTATACTTTCTGGCGATCTTTCCATCCAGCATGTCCGTAAGGGCAGCCAGAATAAAGATAACAGCTGCGGCATACCTGTAATCAAGCAGAAAAACAACTATAAAAACAGGTATCGCGAAAATCCTTCCCATGGTAAGCTTATTAGGTAAATTCATATTACTCCTCCATTCTTCCTACCAGATCGTAATCAAAAGCATCCGTGATCTTTACAGCCACCATATCGCCCGGCTTGAGCTGGGCGTCGGCCTTGAAGATCACCGTATCATCTATCTCCGGCGCATCGTACATGGTCCTTCCGAGATAAGCGCCGTCTTCATCTATATCGTCCACCAGGACATCTATAGTATCTCCGATCTTGGCTTCGTTTATTTCTCGGGAAATATCAAGCTGCCTGCGCATGATGGCATCCGCACGCATAGCCTTTACATCCTCATCTATCTGATCTTCCATATCGCCTGCGACCGTTCCTTCTTCCTGCGAATATGCGAACACTCCCAGACGCTCGAACCTGGTTTCCTCGACGAAATCAAGCAATTCTTCGAAATCCTCTTCAGTCTCTCCCGGAAAACCCGTTATCAGCGTTGTCCTGATATGTATGTCCGG
>JAETSS010000402.1 GCA_021769545.1 Eubacterium sp. | reverse complement strand
CAAAGGCGGATACTCTTATCTGGCAAGCGATGGGACACAAAAATACGTCCTCAAACAGATCCATCACGAACCCTGCACTTATTATCAGTTCGGCAATAAGATCGAGGCAGAGATCAATGATTACTACCGCCTTCGGGAAATCGGGATCAGAATCCCCGCCCTGATCGATGTCGACCACCAGAATGAGCGCATCTTAAAAGAATTCATCGACGGAGCTACCATCTACGAGCTGATCCTGCAGGATCAGATGAGATCTGCCTACATCGACCAGATGCACGATATGTGCTGTCTGCTGTACGCCGCCCGCACCAACATCGACTACTTCCCGACCAACTTTGTCGTGCAGAACGGTGAAATGTACTATATCGACTTTGAGTGCAACGCGTACATGGACGAATGGAATTTTGAGAACTGGGGCGTCAGGTACTGGTCAAAAACACCGGAATTCCTGCAGTATGTCAGGGAACATACATGATCCTGCAACTATCGTATTACAGGATCAATCCGTTTTTAGATCAGCCGTTTTAATTTCAGCTCAAAGCAGGGTCTTGTGACATACTCCATATAGACCGGTCTGCCCGAATACTCCATATATGCTTTATACCGCTCGATGATGTTCGGCGACTGGATCAGTTCCAGCGCCTTTTCTTTTGATACATATGCGGATTCTGAATTCTCATCAGACGGTCTTGGCGTCCCGCTCACTGCCTTACATATAAAGTCCAGCATGATCTTCGTCGGCACTTCTTCCACCCCGTTGTATCCGGGATATTTTCCGGTATTGGAGGAAATGCAGAATACCTCCCCCACCTCCACATCGATTCCAGTCTCCTCCATGATCTCCCGCTTCACCGCATCAATGACATTTTCTCCAACTTCCACCTGTCCTCCGGGAAATACCCAGCCTGCATTGTATGTTTTTACCATAAGTACTTCATCTTTATCATTTATGACAACACCTGCCCCCGCAATGATATGCGTTGGCATAACCCAGCCTGTACGATCCATATATTATCTCTCCTTATCGATGCTAAGAACGCTTATTTTGCATATCTTACTACAA
>JAETSS010000036.1 GCA_021769545.1 Eubacterium sp. | reverse complement strand
TAAAAGTTTCACAATGCTATCATAAACGTGAGAAAAAAGTGTGTTCCGATTTTTACCGATAGGAAGAAAATATGTCATTTGTAATAAGCAGAAAACAGTATTTGGCTCCTACGGAGGAAAGAACTCAGTACGAGCCGCTTATATTTGAAGATGAAGGCTTCGAGGTCAAGAAGATCGATGTTACATTCGGGCATCCCCTTTATACCACTGTTGCGGATATCTTTTACATAAAATCCATATCCGGGGAGAAGAAGGTCCTGCCCATAGTTCCCGACGGATGTATGGCCATGGTGTTTATCGGCAGACGTGAAAACATAAGGGCATATATATGCGGAGTCATCGACGAGATAAAGAAGATAACCATCGAACCCGACGAATATTATATATTCATCAGATTCCTGCCGGGGATAGGGTATTCGCTGACAGGGCAGCATGCCGGGAGTATAACCAATAAAGCGCTGCCCCTTAAGGAAAACATCGCGGGAGGAAGACAGATACTTTCCATTTTGGAAAGGGAAACGCAGCTGGTGGAAAGGATAAGGCTCATATCCAAGGTCATAAGAGTGAATCTCCACAGCGAATCCAACAAGTATCTCATAAAGTACTGTACCGAAAGGATTCTGCAGGCTCAGGGAAACATCAAGGTAGAGGAGCTTGCGGCGGAGACGGGGTTCACATCCAGGAACATAGGCAAGATGTTTGAGCGGTGCGTAGGCATCTCACCGAAGCTGTATTCCCAGATAATAAGACTGCAGCTTTCCATGATGAGGATAATCGAGGATCGCGATATGCTGCTGATGGATATAGCCATAGACAGCGGATTCTTCGATCACGCTCATATGAACAGGATGTACAAGAAGCTGATACACTGTTCATCGGGAGAATTCAGAAAAAATCTGTTCAGCACGCTGGACTATGATCACATAGATAATTACATTTCCGTATAGATACAGACGTTTTCATATGGTTTTATTTAAGGAAGGAAAATGACATGGAAAATAAAAAGTATTATATAGGATTGGACCAGGGAACGACAGGAACGACGACGTTGCTGCTGGATGAAAAATGGAACATCGTAGCCAGAGGCTACAAAGAGCATAAGCAGTACTATCCGAAGCCGGGATGGGTAGAGCACGATCCCATGGAGATATGGCAGAGGGTACTGGAATCCATGAGCATGGCCATCGAAAAGGGCGGCATCACTGCAGATCAGATAAGATGCATAGGAATAGACAATCAGGGCGAAACGGTAATGCTCTGGGACAAGGTAACAGGCGCGCCTTTGTACAATGCCATAGTATGGCAGGACAGACGAATGGCCCGTTATGCCGATGAGCTCACCAAGGAGCACGGAGAACTCATAAGGGAAAAGACAGGTCTTATGGCGGACTCGTATTTCAGCGGTCCGAAGATCAAATGGATAATAGACAATGTAGACGGCGTCAAGGAGAAGATAAGGGAAGGACGAGCACTGGCAGGAACTCTCGATTCATGGCTCATATGGAAGATGACCCACGGTAAGGTACATGTCACAGACTGCTCCACCGCATCCAGGACCATGATGTTCAATATACATACAGGCAAATGGGACGACGATATCCTCGATATCCTGGGGATAAGCAAGTCCATGCTGCCGGAGATATGCGACAGCGCCATGATATACGGATATACAGATCCGCTGGATTTTCTGGGCGCGAAGATCCCTATTTCCGGTTCTGTGGTAGACCAGCAGGCAGCGCTGTTCGGTCAGGCATGCTTCTCACCGGGAACCATCAAATGCACCTATGGAACGGGCTGCTTCATGCTGATGAACACGGGAGACAAGGCCGTATATTCCAAGAACGGACTCCTCACTACGGTGGCATGGAGACTCAACAAGAAAATGACTTTCGCCCTTGACGGAGGTATATATATAACGGGAGCGGCAACTCAGTGGCTCAGAGACGGACTGAAGATAATAAACCACGCTGCGGAAACGGAGCAGATGGCATACGACGCCGGAAGCAACGGCGGAGTATACTTCGTACCGGCATTTTCCGGTCTGGCAGCGCCTCACTGGGATTCCTACGCCAGAGGAACCATGGTGGGAATAACAGGCGGCACCACGAGAGAGCATATAGTAAGAGCCACGCTGGAGTCTACGGCATATCAGGTGAAGGATAATCTGGATGTCATGAACATGGACGCAAGCATGCCGATAACCATATTGAGAGCTGACGGAGGAGCTGCTGCAAACAATTTCCTGATGCAGTTCCAGTCGGATATCCTGGGCATCCCTGTGGATGTACCGGTGATCCAGGACACTACGGCGCTGGGAGCAGCACAGCTTGCAGCTTTTGGAGCAGGAGAATTCAATTCCATACAGGAGCTTGAAGGAAACTGGAAGCTCGCTAAAAGATACGAGCCTAAGATGAGCGTAGACGAGAGAGAATCGCTGCTGTACAACTGGCACAGAGCGGTTGAGAGAGCCAAGAACTGGTCAGAAGAGTAAAATTTACATAAATATATAGTCATTTGAAAGGAAGTGTAGTAATGAGCGCACCAAAATTATTCAGTCCGGGACCGATAATGGTCAAGGAAAACGTACGTCAGGCATTGACACACTATGATATCTGTCATAGAGGAGCAGAGTTTGAAGAGCTTTTTGCCAGAACTACAGCTAAGATAAACAAGCTGTTTAAGGCGGATGAAAGCTACAGATCCGTAATAGTTTCCGGATCAGGTACATCCTCCAACGAGACCGTACTTTCCTCAATATTCAATCCGGGCGAAAAGGTCATGCTTATAAGAAACGGTGAGTTCGGAGGAAGACTGCTGGAGATCATCAATAAATACGAAATACCCCTTGTTGACTGTGAATTCCCTTGGGGCGAAGCGCCTTCTCTGGATAAGGTTGAAGAAATGATGGCTGCCGATCCTGATATCAAGGTAGTGGCAATGGTATTCCATGAAACATCTACAGGTATGGTAAATCCTGTCAAGGCTGTAGGTCAGATCGCCAAGAAATACAATAAATGGTACTTCGTTGACTGCGTATCGGCAGCGGCAGGTGAAGACATAGATATCGTAGATTTCAATATCACATTCGCGACTTCCGTAGGCGGAAAGTGCCTTGGAGCATATCCGGGCTCCGCATATATCTGCGGAAAGAAGGAGGCCTTCGAGACTCTCACTCAAGAAATGGGCAGAAACGTTTATCTCAACCTTGCCAAGCATTATACATATGCGGAAACTAAAAACCAGACTCCTAATACACCTAACGTAAATCTGTTCTGGGCTCTTGAGACCGCTCTTGACAATGCACTGGCAGACGGCGGTATCGAAGCGAGAGTCGCAAGATATAAGGAGTGCGCAGGTATCCTGAGACAGGGTATGAAGGATATGGGCCTCAAGCTGCTTCTTGAAGATGAAAGCCAGATGTCCAATACGGTAACATCGGTATTCCTTCCGGAAGGAAAGGATCTTAAGGCGTTCCTCAAGGATATGGAAGCAAAGGGCTATGTCGTCTACAGCGGAAAGGGCAAGTACGAGGAAATGGGCATGTTCCAGGTAGCCAACATGGGCGAGATATATCCTGACGATTGCTGTGAATTCCTCAAGGTCCTGGCAGAATGCATAAAATAATGTAAACAACTTTTTCATATAGAGAATTTATATTTTATATATAAATGTAAATTCCTCCCCATTTAATTTAATTCAAAATATCCCGCATCGAATAACGTTGCGGGATGTTTTGTTTTTGTCGTTTTATTTTGTCGCGTTGTTTTACAGCGGGAAAAACTCCGGTTTTCTCTGTTTGAAGGTCGAATAGTATTTGAATCCCAGCTCCTTTGCAAAGCTGACGGCATCGTTGAAGTGGAAACGGTAATGCTCCGGTGAGTGAGCGTCTGATCCGAAGGTGAGGATCTCACCACCCAGCTCACGATACCTTCTGAGGATGGATTCGCGCGGGAGCCATGTCCCCGTACCGTATTTGAAGCTGGACGTATTGATCTCTATGCCCTTTCCGCGATGCACCATGAGTCTGAGGATCTCGTCGATGATATCGGTCAGCGGCGCATAATCGTACAGTTTTCCGATATACCTGTCAAGGATGCTGAAATGTCCCACGATATCGTAATTGTCGAAGACTTTCAGACAGTCGTACATGTACGAATAAAAATCCTCCAGCATTGCCGGACCGTCCACATCGGTAAAATCATATGTATACAGGTCGTTACCGCGGTGGCAGTGGAAGGAGCCTATGATGACGTCGTACGGGAAGTCGTCGATGATGCGGTTTGCAGCTTCGAACTGACCTTCCATGATGCCGACTTCAAGTCCGATCCTTATATCCATTTTATCCTTATACTCTTCACGGGCGGCCAGCATGGTCTGCTGGTATTTTTTGAAATCGATGGTAAAGGGAAATTCCGGATCGGGATAGCCGGGATCGTAATGATCCGTCACAGCCAGTACCTTTATGCCTCCTGATGCTGCGCCCTGCAGCATGTCTTCAACTGATACGTCGCAGTCATCGGAAAATCCCGTATGTGTGTGAAAATCGCAGTCTAATATGCATTTGTTGTTGTTCATGTCAGTGTATCATTCCTTTTCTTGTGATTTATGTGCAGGGAGCTCCTTGGTCTTTTCCGTCTTCACCCAGTTGAGCTCGAACCAGAAGGTGGTCCCCTTGCCTACCGTACTGTCAACTCCGTAGTTGGCCTTGTGGAGCGTCAGGATCTCCTTTACTATGGAAAGCCCCAGGCCGGAGCCCTCAGAAGTACGTACCATATTGGAGCTGGCTCTGTAGTATCGTTCCCATACGTGGTCCAGCTCTTCCGGCGCGATGCCTATGCCGTGATCCTCGATACGGCATAATACGGATTTTCCGCGGCGTTTAAGGGAAATATTGACGGTCTTGTCCTCGCCGGAAAACTTTATCGCGTTGGTGAAGAGGTTGGAGATGACCTGCTTTATCTTTTCCTCGTCGCCGTTGACGATGTAATTGGATGGACAGTTCAGGTTGAATTTGTACCCCTCTTCCTCCTCCATTATCTTATAGGTGTTCAGTATGCTGTGTACGGCATGAGTGATGTTGAAATCGCTCGGCTCCAGAACCATTTTGCCGGACTGCATCCTGGACAGCGACAGCAGGTCGCCTACCAGCATATTGAGCCTTTCCGTTTCATCGATGATGACCTGCAGGTGCTGCTCGCGCTTCTGCGGATTGTCACCGGAAAGATCGCGTATCATTTCCGCATAGGATCTTATCATGGTGAGGGGAGTCCTCAGGTCGTGGGAAACGTTGGCGATAAGGTCTTTCTGGAGCATGTCCGACTTTTCCAGCTCGATAGAGGCTCTCGTCAGCGTGTCGGCCAGGGTGTTTATCTCCGTGTAGTGTCCGCCCTTGAACACGATGCCGTATTCGCCGTCCGCCAGTCTGTCTGCAGATCGCGTGATCTTTCGTATAGGACGTGTGATCCTTATGGAAAGATAGAAGGATATGAGACATGCCACCATAAGGGAAAGTATGGTAACGTATATGAGCTGGTTGGTCAGTATCTGTATCGTGGACGTCACCGGATAAAGGGGCGAGAATATATACACCAGAAGCGGCTCCCTGTTTTCGGCTGTCAGCAGCTTTCCGTAAGCCAGCACGTCCTTGGAATCATCGGCGCTTTTGATGCGCTTGTATGTGGAATCGGTCTTTTCCTCCAGCATCGCGTTGTTGATGGTGTCGATCTGATCCACATAGTACTGTGCGCTGGTGTTGTCTCCTGCAGGCCTAAAATACGTGGTCTTTCCGTCGTAGGACACGATGTATATGTACATATCGTTGCTGTTGGATATGTTTTCCACGGACTTGAGGAACCTGTCGTTATCCTTGGTATTGTACGCGGTCTCTATGGTCTTGGCCACACGCTGCGTCTGTTCGTCCTTCATGACGCTGTAGAATGTGTTCAGCAGCAGTACCTGAAAGAACCATAGTATCAGCATCAGAAAGATGGCGAACAGTATGAAGTAGAGCCACGTTTTGAATTTAATGCTTTTGTAGTCCAGTCTAAGCTTCAAATTTATAACCTACCCCTCTCAATGTGACTATGTAATCTCTGTACTTGCCCAGATTGTTTCTCAGGTTTTTGATGTGAGTGTCTATGGTCCTGTCATCTCCGAAGAAGTCGTAGCCCCATATGTCGGAAAGCAGCTTGTCTCTGGAAAGGGCGATGTTCTTGTTTTCCACCAGATAGAACAGAAGGTCGTATTCCTTGGGAGTCAGCTCTACCTTCTGATCGTCCACATATACCGTCCTTGCAGGGATGTTGATCTCGAGTCCGTCGAATTTCATCACCTTTTCGCTAGGCTTTTCGGTATTGCTGTTTCTTGAAAGGACTGCGTTGACTCTTGCCATCAGTTCCTTGGGGCTGAATGGCTTTACCACGTAGTCATCTATACCAAGTTCGAAGCCGAAGAGCTTGTCGTATTCTTCGCTTCTTGCCGACAGCATTATGATGGGGATGTCCTTGATCTTTTTTATCTCCTTGCATGCTGTGAAACCATCCAGCTTCGGCATCATTATATCCATTATGATAAGGTCGTAGTCGTTGAGCTTGCAGAGTCCCAAAGCGGTCATGCCGTCAGCGGCTTCCGTGATCTCATGTCCGTTGAATTCCGAATATTCCCTGATGACCTCTCTTATTTTCTGTTCGTCGTCCGCAACTAAGATTTTAGCCATAATTAAATCCTCCTTTTTGTATATAATAAAGAATAAAATTTTCATGTGTTTTGTTTGTGAAGCTTATGTAATGATTCTACCATAATTTGTTGGCTAGGTACAGAAATTGTGCTATAATCATTTTAAAGTATAAATTGGGGAATTATGCTTTTTGAATGCAAAAAATTTCCGAAAAATACTTGAAAATGCGGAAAGGAGGTATTATTGTGCTGAAAAAGTTGCTAAGAGCCGCATTTACTCTTGCAGGTGCGATATGTGGATATGGCGTATTCGTTTTAGCCAGATTTCTTATAGCTTTTGCAGGTTATGAAAAGCTCGTTGAATTTTCGGGTGTACAGGAATTATGTTTATCCGCGTTATTTGTGATCGTATTCGGCCTGATATTTTTCAGACTGACGCCTACCCTCAAAAAGCAGGGCAGTAAGATGGCGACCAATATAGAATCGGATCTGCAGAAGGTATCTGTCAACGATCTCGTTGCCGGTACCATCGGACTGATCGCGGGACTTATCATAGCATTTTTGATAAGCCAGATATACGTTGGGATCAAGCTGCCGTACCTGGATGTGATCCTGAATATCGTTACATATACGATACTGGGATATCTGGGCATCGTCATAGCCACAAGAAAAGGCAAGGATATAAAAACCATGATCGCAGCCCAGAGAAAGCAGGTCATGTCAGGTGGAAAATCCGGAAAGGTGAAGAGCGAAGCGACTCCCAAGATATTCGATACCAGCGTTATCATAGATGGCAGGATAGCCGATATAATGAAGACAGGCTTCATCGAGGGTCCTATAGTGATCCCCGAGTTCGTATTGGTGGAGCTTCGTCATATAGCGGATTCATCCGATGCACTCAAGAGAAACAGAGGAAGACGCGGACTTGATATATTGAAGAAGATACAGACGGAGTACGGCATTGAGATATACAATCCGGCTGCCGAAAAAGCGCTTGATGAAATCCCCGAGGTAGATGTCAAGCTGCTTAAGCTTGCACAGATAATGAACGGCAAAGTCGTTACCAATGACTTCAACCTCAACAAGGTTGCCGGGATAAAAGGTGTGGAGGTACTCAATATAAACGAGCTTGCCAACACACTCAAGCCTGTGGTCCTGCCGGGTGAGGAAATGATCCTGTCACTGGTCAAGGAAGGCAAGGAGAACAAGCAGGCGGTAGCATATCTGGACGACGGCACCATGATAGTCGTGGAAGAAGGCAAACGATTCATAGGTCAGACTATAAAGGTCATCGTTACCAGCGTGCTCCAGACTTCGGCGGGCAGGATGATATTCGCCAGACCTGCCGGGAATCACAGAGGATAGAAATGTACACCGGTAAGGAGATCGCAGTGATAATAGCTGCTGCGGGAAAGGGGACGCGTGTAGGCGGTCCTGTTCCGAAGCAGTTCCTCAAGATAGGCGCAGAGCCGATACTGGTGAAAACACTGAGAGCGTTTTCCGACATGGAGGAGATAGATCATATATTCGTCGTTACCGGCGGAGAATATGTGGACCACTGCGGTAAGCTGATAGAAGAAAACCATATAGACAAGGTTAGGGCTGTCGTATGCGGTGGCGCGGAGCGTCAGGATTCCGTATACAACGCTTTGACGGAAATAGACAGGAAGCAGCCCCGAACGGAATATGTGCTTATCCACGACGGAGCGCGCCCCTTTGTAAGCAGGCGTGTAATAACGGATGTGATAAAGGCGTCGGCAGAGTGCGGAGCTTCAGCAGCCTGTGTTCCCATGAAGGACAGCCTCAGGGCCCTTTCCGGGAAAAGCAGCAGCAGCGTGGATCGAAGCATGTATTTTGCCGTGCAGACACCTCAGGGCTTCAAACGGTCGTACATCATGAAGGCGTATGACAAAGCCTACGAGGAAGGCTTTTACGGTACCGACGACGCGGTCCTTGCGGAACGTGCGGGCTATGCTGTGGAGATCGTGGAAGGCGATTACGGAAATATAAAGATAACGACAAAAGAGGATCTGCCGATGGAAAACAGAATAGGGACGGGATTTGATGTACATGCCTTTGAGGAAGGCAGGAAGCTGGTTTTAGGCGGAGTGACGATACCGTACGAGAAGGGTCTTGCAGGACATTCCGATGCGGACGTTCTGACCCATGCCCTGATGGATGCGCTTCTCGGCGCCGCAGCGCTGGGAGATATAGGCAGGCATTTCCCCGATACCGATGAACAGTATAAGGGAATATCCAGCATGGTGCTTCTGGAAAGGGTAAGGGAGCTGCTTTGCGAAAATTTCTATTGTATAGGGAATGTGGACGTTACCGTAATGGCGCAGGTCCCAAAGATAAGCCCTTATGTGGAAGAAATGCGAAGCAATATCGCCGATGTTCTCAAGCTGGAAAAGAGCAGGGTGAATATCAAAGGAACGACTACCGAAAAGCTGGGCTTTGTAGGACGCAGGGAAGGCATAGCCGCAGAAGCGGTATGCTC
>JAETSS010000035.1 GCA_021769545.1 Eubacterium sp. | reverse complement strand
GAAGCCCAGCAGTGCTCCGAAGTTTACAAGTGATGCAGCTGCAGACAGATCCAGGAACAGCGATGAAAGTGAAATGATCGAAATGATTATTACATTAATCGAAGGGATCTTGGTCTTTTTGTTTACATAGCCGAATATCTTCTTAGGCAGAAGTCCGTCTCTTCCCATTCCGTAGAGTATTCTTACGGCGGATGCCTGTGACGCCACTGCCGATGCCGTAGCTCCTACGACCATCATTGCACAGAAGATAAGTGCCAGTACGTTTCCTAAAACGTGGAACATGTATTCATATGCGCCGGAATCAGGTACTTCGAATGCGAACCATGCCTCAGGCCATGCACACTGCATGATGAATGATGTTACGATGAATGTTCCGCCTGCTGCGAAGCATGTGATGAGCAGCGCTTTTCCGATGGTCTTTTCAGGTTCGATGGTTTCTTCTGCGATAGTAGTTACGGAGTCAAAACCCAGGAATGACATGCAGAGGATGGAAGCTCCTCCGAATATCCCCGCAAAGCCGACTTCCGATGAAGAGAATTCTTCCGGGTTGAAGTATCCCTCGGTAGTAAATACAGTTCCGAGACCTCCGCCGCCGAATATGTACTTGAGGGACAGCAGGATCATAGCTACCAGGAATATCAGCTGTATTATGATGAGGGTGTTGTTGAACATCTTCGTGAAGTTCATTCCGAACAGGTTTACAACGGTAACGATGGCGATGAATATAGCGATCAGTGCAGTTGCAGGGATCTGTGGGATGAGTATATGGATATAAAGTCCGATGGCTACATAGTTGAACATAGGCAGCAGTATGTAGTCCAGTAGGATTCCCCAGCCTGCCATAAAGCCTATGTGAGGGCTCAAGCTCCTCTGGGTATAGGTGTATACCGATCCTGCGATAGGATAGGCCTTTACCATGTGTCTGTAGCTGAGTGCCGTGAACATCATTGCCAGAGTGGCAACGGTGTATGTCAGGGACAGCATACCGTGAGTCATGCCGCATACTACTCCGTAGGTGGAAAAGATAGTGATGGGCGCCATGTAGGCTATTCCGAAGAAGATTACGGAAGGAAGCTTCATTACACGGTCAAGCTCCTGCTTGTAATGGAATTTTTCAAGATTCCCGCCTGTGTCGTTTGTAATGTTTTTTTCATTTGTTGACATGGTTTGTTCTCCTTTAAAAAATTAGAATGATTGCAGTTATAAATTATTCTTCATAAATTATCTTGCCGTCCATTACTGTCATTATTACTTTTCTGTCGATTAGTTCACTTTCGTCAATACCGAACAGGTCTTTGTCGATGACGGCGATATCGGCAAATTTGCCCGGCGAAAGGGTACCCAACTCATCTTCTCTCATGACGCCGTATGCGGAGCCGTAGGTGTAGAATTTAAGCACCTCACTGAGAGTCAGCTTTTCCGAAGGATTCCATCCTCCTGCAGGCATGTTGTCGTTGTGGACTCTCGTTACCGCTCTGAATATCTCCAGGAAAGGATCGTTGTCTACAACGGGGCAGTCGCTGCCGATGGCCAGTATCCCTGCCGATTTGTAAAGGGATCTGTACGGGAATACTCTGCCTGTACGCTCCCTGCCAAGAACATCGGGATACGGGTTTGCTGCAAAGGTCTGTGTCAATGCCAGATGCTCCGGCTGTACCGATGGTATCACTCCAAGATCCCTGATCCTGTCAAGATCGCTTTCGCTGACCAGTTCCAGATGCTCTATAGCATGACGGCATCTGTTTTTGCCGTATTTGTTTATGGCATTTTCGTAGTAGTCCAGCGCGTATCTTGCTGATCTGTCTCCGCATGAATGGAGCTTTACCGACAGTTCTCTTTTATGTGCTTCAGGTACGGCCTTGCTGATGGCATCCAGGTCGAATAGCTCTTCTCCCACATTTCCCGGATCATCGGAATATTCTTCGAGCATCAGCGAAGTATGAGTGGTTATGACTCCGTCCAGGAACTGTTTTACGTGGTCTATTCTGAGCCTGTCCGATGAATACAGTCTGCGGTCTTCCACGACCTTGTCCAGATCTCCCAGCAGATCGGGGGCTGCGTGGACCCTTGCAGTCAGCTCACCGTCCTTATCCATCTGGCTGTATACCTCGATGGAGCCCATGTTGCCGTGGTAATACGGCTGCACGTCGTTGATGGAAGTGATGCCGAGCTTTTTGGCTTCCCTCATGAAGGAACGTATGATAGTGCGCTCTTCTTCGGGAGTGAAATCAAAAGCGTATTTGGTAGCGAGCCCCGCTGCCGCTTCCAGCAGCACTCCCGTAGGATCGCCGTTTTCATCTCTCAGTAGCTTGCCTCCTTTGGGGTCGGGTGTATCTCTGGTTATACCTATTATCTTCATTGCGGCGCTGTTGACCCAGGCTCCGTGGGCTTCCGCATGAAGCAGGCAGACAGGTCTGTCGGGGAAATATTTGTCCAGCGACGCATGCGTGGGCATCTGTCTGCTGTCCCAGAACACATGATACCAGGAGAAGCCTCTGACCCATCCATCCTTGTCGGGATCCTTATCGGCTGCCTCCTTGACCATAAGAGCAGCTTCCTCCTCGCTTTTGGCATCTGCCAGATTCACATATGTTTTGAACAGACCGCCCATTATCAGATGAGTGTGACTGTCGTGGAATCCGGCCATAACGGTATTGTCTCCGAATTCCTTTATCACCGTGTCGTCATCGACATAGGATGAGAAATCGGATCCGTGCTCTACCGCGAGGATCTTATTGTCTTTTACTGCGACAAAACCGGGAAACGGTTCGTCGTTTATGCTGTCGAATATACAGTTGCTGCTTATTACAAGATTGGCTTTCATTTGGTGCCTCCTTCCTTACGCCGCTTATATAGCGCAAGGAGCGTGCCAACCTGAAAACGTTGAAAATCAGGGATTTCAAAAAAAGAAAAATAAAAAAGGCGTAAGCGTAAACTTACACCTTTGCAGAAAAACAGCGTGAGATCACGTTAGTTTGAGTGCTCCTGATATTGTGTAAGCGCGGAGCTACACTGTAATCCTGCACTTACACAATATCCTGTATATTCAAAAAAATTTATAATAAAAATTATTCCTTTGGATTTGAGGGGATCCCCAGCCGTTTCATCTTCTGATGCAGGAGCGGTCTTGAAATATTCAGGAAGTTGGCGGTGTGGGTCTTGTTGTAATCAAAACGGTCCAGCGCTCTCTCGATAAGCTCCTTTTCCGCCCTGCGTTTGGTCTCCTCTATGATGTTGCCGTTGGCGCTGTAATCGGGAAGCGCCGTCTTGTGTGAAGGGATGAAAAAATTGAAATCCTTCATGGTGAGAGTATCGCCTGTGGCAAAGTTCATGGCGCGTTCCAGAACGTTTTTCAGCTCTCTGATATTGCCGGGCCAGTTATACTTCTTGAGCCTTTCTATGACCTTTGGCTCGATGCCGTTTATGTTCAATTCCAGCTCGGAATTGAGCTGATTGATGTGGTGCTCCACAAGCTCGTCGATGTCCTCGGGATGCTCCCTGAGTGGAGGGATCTCGATGGTAACGACGTTAAGACGGTAAAACAGATCCTCGCGGAATTTATGCTCTCTGACCATTTCCAGTATATTGCGGTTTGACGCCACGATGACGCGGACATCTACGGGAACTGAACTGTTGCTGCCTATCGGCTCCACCTCATGCTCCTGCAGCACCCTGAGGAATTTAGGCTGTATGTGCAGCGGCATCTGCTGTATCTCGTCGATGAAAAGCGTGCCGTTGTTGGCGTATTCGAATTTCCCTACCTTGCCTTCCTTGTTGGCTCCGGTGAATGAGCCTTTTTTATAGCCGAAAAGCTCTGATTCCACAAGATTTTCCGGAAAGGCAGATGCGTTTATCTTGACCATCGGATTGTATTTTCTGTTGCTGAGGTTGTGGATGGCATGGGCTACCAGCTCTTTTCCCGTACCCGTTTCTCCCAGGATGAGAACCGTGGAATTGGATTTGGCTACGATGGTTATTTTTTCTCTGAGCTGATTCATCGCCTTGGAATCGCCTATGATATTGCGTATCGTATATTTGCTGTGCTCAAGCTTGGTGATCTTTTTCTGCAGCTGCTTGAGCTGGTCGTTGAGGAATGCATTGTAATCATCGGTGAGATCGAGAAACACATCCTCATCCTGGACGAGATCGTATTCCATGAGTCCGATCTTTTCACCGTTGTAGATCAGCGGAACATTCATTGAAACTCCCGTACCGTAGATGGATCGGTAAAAGACGATCTGAGGTGTCGTGATCTCCGGTGAGAGGTTTTCCGGCATATGCGACTGCGGAAAGACATCCAGTACGTGCTTGCCGAAATGCTTGCGCGCCTGCTCGTATGTAGGCTGTGTATAGCCCATCATCTTCAGGCATTGCTTGTTGAGATATCTTATTTTTCCTTCCATGTCTATCACGATTATGCCGTAGATCTCATCAAGATAAAAGCTAGCATTGTTTTCAAAATCAAAAATATTGTTAACTTTTTCCATATCAAACCTCGCTTTCGAAATATATTTTAAGCTATACTCTAAAACAATACGCGAAAGCTTGTCAAGGAAAAAAATGTAATATGCGCGCATGTGAAGCGGCGGGGAAGTGTTGGAAAATCAGAGGTGAAGGCGTATGTTTTTCTTGCTAAAACCACATCATGATGGTATAGTAATGCTAATGAACGGAAAAACTTTTTAGTATGGAGGAAATAGGATGGCAGATAAAAAAGAATTATACGGATATGATGAAGAGGATATCCTGACTCTTGAATTCGATGACGGTGAAGAGACCGAGTGCGGTATCCTGGGCGTATTCGATGCGCTGGACAAGGAATACATCGCTCTCAATCCACTTGGGACAGAGGACGTATTCATCTACGGATACAAGGAATACGACGAAGAGTACGAGCTTATAGATATCGAAGATGATGAAGAGTTCAAAAAGGTAGTTGCCGAATTTGAAAAGCTTGCAGTCGAAGAGATATAAGCGTATATAGGATCAGAAGATGTGACCGGTAAGCATTGGTGAGGATACGATGCTTATCGGTCTGTTTTTTTTGAAGCAGTTCATGAAATATACATATGAATGTATTAACATATAATAGACAAAAGTATGGTAATTTTGGAAGAAATAATATAAAATTAAATTACTATGCTGACAATTTGGAGGAATATATGAAAAATTACGATATCATAATAATAGGAGCCGGTGCCAGCGGCGTGTTCATGTCGTATGAACTGGCTAAGCTGAACGCCGATGCGAAGGTGCTTATGATAGACAAGGGAGCCCCGCTGGAAAAGAGACAATGTCCCATAAAGCTGGGAGCAAGGACATGTCTTAAATGTTCGCCGTGCCATATCATGAACGGCTACGGCGGTGCGGGAACTCTTTCCGACGGTAAATATAATATAACGACGCAGTTTGGCGGAGATCTTCATGCCTACGTGGGCGTAGATAAGGCCATGGAGCTGATGGAATACGTGGATGAAGTCCTGTGCAGTATGGGAGGAGCCGATGCAAAGCTCTATTCCACGGCAAGCTCGGAGCTTAAGACCATAGCCCTCAGAAACGACCTCCATTTGCTGGAGGCAAAGGTGAGACATCTGGGCACCGACAGGAACGTGAAGATCCTGGGAAGGATATTCAACTATTGCAGCAGCAAGGTGGATACCGTATTTTATACGGGCGTGGAGAACGTCGTCAGAGAGGATGACGGTACATTCACGCTGACGACCGACAAGGGAGACAAATACAACTGCAGGGATCTGGTGATGGCAACGGGCAGATCGGGCTCCAAATGGAGCGCCGCAGTCTGTGACAGCATGGGAATAAAGCAGAAGAAAAACAGAGTCGATATAGGTGTCAGAGTAGAACTGCCGGCAGCTATATTCAAGCATATAACCGACGACGTATATGAGAGCAAGATAGTATACAAGACGGATAAATACAACGATATGGTTAGGACATTCTGCATGAACCCTTACGGAGAGGTCGTAGCGGAAAACACCAATGGGATAGTTACGGTAAACGGACACAGCTATGCCGATCCGGAGCTTAGAACGGAGAACACCAATTTTGCGCTGCTGGTATCCAATAAATTCACAGAGCCTTTCGAGGACAGCAACGAATACGGTGAATCCATAGCAAGGCTTTCCAACATGCTGGGAGGAGGCGTACTGCTGCAGAGATTCGGAGATCTCGTAAAGGGAAGACGAAGCAGCGAGCGCAGGATGGAAAAGTGCTTTACGCGTCCGACTCTCAAGGCGACGCCGGGAGACCTGAGCCTTGTGATACCTAAGAGACAGCTGGATAATATAATAGAGATGATATATGCCCTTGACAAGATAGCTCCGGGAACGGCCAACGAAGATACGCTGCTGTACGGAGTCGAGGTCAAGTTTTACAATTCCAAGATCGAGGTCGATGAGAACCTACAGACCAGAGTACCGGGGCTCTATGCGCTGGGCGACGGCTCGGGAGTGACTCATTCCCTTTCACAGGCCTCGGCAAGCGGAGTATATGTAGGAAGATTACTGGCAGAAAAATACGGAAGGAAGGAATAACGATCATGGGAAATTTAGCGGAAAAAGCAGTTGCAAACCACAAAAAGGGATATAATTGCGCGCAGGCTGTGGCATGCGCATTTTGCGATAAGCTTGGAAGGGATGAAAAGGAAGTTTTTGAGCTGATGGAAGCCTTCGGTTTCGGTATGGGCACAATGGGTACCTGCGGAGCCGTATCGGCTATGGCTGCAGTGGTCGGAATGGTGGAATCAGACGGAGCGCTGGATGCGCCGAAGACGAAAAAGGCAAGCTACAAGGCTATGAAGGAGCTTACGGAAAAGTTCCTGGAAAAGAACGGCTCCATCATATGCAGGGAGATAAAAGGAGTGGAAACGAAAAAAGTGCTGCGAAGCTGCGACGGATGCGTACAGGATGCGGCCGAGATAGTTGAAGAATATTTGTCGCAGAAGTAAGGAGGGGTAGCGCTTGAACAGCAAGAAGTATAAAGACGTATTGTACAGCATGAGGTATATCAACGACCTTAGAGATATGGTCTGTTCCAGTGCGGAGCTTTACGGTGAGAGACCGGCATTTCTTGTAAAGGATACTCCCGGAGGCAAGTACATACCCATAACCTATATCCAGTTCAGGGACGATATCAACGCTCTGGGGACCGGGCTGACGGATCTGGGGCTCAGAGGAAAGAAGGTAGCGATAATAGGTGAGAACAGCTATAAATGGGTAGTGACGTATCTTGCGGTCACCAACGGCACAGGCGTCATCGTTCCGCTGGATAAGGACCTTACGGAGATAGAAATAGCGAACCTTGTAGAGCGTGCAGAAGTAGATGCGGTAGTATTTTCAAAGAAGATGGAAAAAAAGGTCAGCAAGGTTCTTGAGGACTTTGATGACATAAAGATAAGGATAAACATGGATGCCGCCGGGGATTCGGAGGGCGTTTTGTCATGGAACGATCTGCTTGCAAAGGGAGGCGCTTTGCTTGAAGCAGGCAACAGGGACTTCGTGGACGCCGTTATAGACAGAGAGGCTATGTGCTCCCTGCTCTTTACATCGGGAACCACAGGCATGGCCAAGGGAGTGATGCTTTCCCATAAGAATATTTCCGCCAACGTATACAATATGTCAAAATACGTCAAGATAAGATATCCGGGCGGCGGACTTTCGGTATTGCCTATGCACCACACATACGAATTGACATGCCATGTATTCACAGGACTTTATCAGGGCATGTTCATCGCTATATGCGAGGGTCTGAGATATATACAGCAGAATCTCAAGGAAAGCGGAGCTACTGTACTGGTAGGTGTTCCAATAGTCTTTGAGGCCATGCACAAGAAGGTATGGAAGCAGGCGGAGGCGTCCGGTGCTGCCGGAAAAATGCGAAAGATGATGGCTCTTGTCAGGAAGACCAAGCTGTACAACAGACAGGAGGCTATGAGAAAGATCTTTTCACAGATACACTCCAGTCTCGGAAACAAGGTGGAGCTTTTCATAGCCGGAGGCGCTGCGATAAATCCTCAGGTGATCAGGGACTATGAAGCGCTGGGGATACCTATGATACAGGGATACGGTATGACGGAAAACGCTCCTATCATAGCAGTAAACAGGGACTATTACAGCAAAGCCGATTCCGTCGGTAAGCCTATGCCGGGAACAGAAGTAAAGATAATAGATCAGGACGAGGACGGTATAGGAGAGATAATATGCAGAGGTCCGTCGGTAATGGTGGGATATTACAACGATCCGGAAGGCACGGCAAAGGTCCTCAGGGACGGCTGGCTGTACACGGGAGATTACGGCAGGTTCGATGACGAGGGATTCCTGTATATATGCGGGAGGAAGAAGAACGTCATAGTTACCAAGAACGGCAAGAACATCTTCCCGGAGGAGATCGAATATCTGCTTCTGGAGCAGCCCTTCATCGAGGAAGTCATCGTATACGGAGCAGTGGATAAGAAAAACGATGATGTGGTGGTCAAAGCCGAGATATTCCCTAATTACGAAAATCTCAAGGAAGCCCTGGGCGATGTGGATGAAAAGATCATCCAGGACGCTATCAAGAATTCCATAGAAGAGATAAACGATAAGATGCCTGTGTATAAGAGGGTGAAGCGGTTCAAGCTTCGCGAGGAGGAGTTCGAGAAGACCGCTACGCGTAAGATAAAGCGAACAGGCAGCGCTATAAGGGATGAGGAGGAATAATGGTGGACGGACATTCAAGATATCCTCAGCTGGCCATAGATCTGAAAAAACTACGGTACAATATAGATAGAGTAAATGAACTCTGCAGGGAAAAGGGTGTTGAAGTCGCCGGGGTCATAAAGGGCTGTACGGCCCTGCCGGAATGCGTGCGTCAGTTTGCGGAATCGGACTGCCGTTTTATAGCGTCTTCGCGGCTCGAGCAGCTTGAGCCTCTTAAAAATCAGGGTATAGAAAAGCCGCTGATGCTGATAAGGATCCCTATGATAAGCGAGGCAGCAGATGTGGTAAGGATCACTGAGATAAGTCTGAACAGTGATATATCGGTGCTTCGTGAGCTGAATACTCAGGCCGGAAGATATGGAAAGGTCCACAGAGTCATCTTAATGGTGGATCTTGGAGATCTGCGTGAAGGCTTCTGGGACAGAGAAGAATTGCTGTCTGCAGCGCTTGAGGTGGAAAACAAGCTTGATAACCTTGAGCTTGCAGGAGTTGGGACCA
>JAETSS010000401.1 GCA_021769545.1 Eubacterium sp. | reverse complement strand
TGGTCGATGTCCACCTCTTCGAGTGCGGACATGAGATGCGGAAACCTGCCGATATCACTAAAATCTTCGTTGAACTCCTCACCGATGCCCACAAGCACCCGGTCTGCATCGGCGATCTTTTGTAACAGTAATCTATGTTTCTCAACGATCTCCATCTTGTCCATGCTATCTCCTAACTTACGAGAGCCGGGCATCCCATCCCGGCTCTATAAGCAAAATCTTAATAAGAAAACATTATCTTGCGAGCAGCTCATCAATAACCTTGACAAGATTTCCGATTTCAGGTTTGGATAACTGTGCGTCCGCACCCAGATCTTCACCCTTCCTCCTCATTTCCTCATTGACGAGTGAGGAGAAGATGATCACTGGTATGTGCTTTGTCGCATCATCTGATTTCACAAGCTTTGTAAGACGATGTCCATCCATGAGCGGCATCTCGATATCCGTGATCAGCAGATGCACCTCTTTATCCAGCGTTCCCGCATCCCTGCACTTCACTATGTACTCCCAGGCTTCCTCTCCGTTTTCTGCCTTGATGATATTCTCATATCCCGCTTTCTTGAGGGAATCGATGATAAGCTTCCTCAGAAGGGATGAATCCTCCGCGATCAGGATCGGAACCTCTGTATTTTCCCGCGCGCCCAGCGCATCGATCTCTGTCACTTTCAGTCCTGTCTCCGGATTGATATCTGTAATGATCTTCTCAAAATCCAGAATGATGATGATCTTTCCATCGATCTTGATGATACCTGTAGAGATACCGTCTTCCGCTGACGTCACGGTTGCACCCGGTTTAATGATATCAACCCACGAAACTCTGTGGATACCGATTACTGCGTCAACATGAAAAGCAATGTCGAGTTTATTAAAACTTGTGATGATAAACAGACCGCCCGGCTGGGACTGTCCGCGCTGCAGGCAGTTGCGCAGGTCGATCGCCGTGATCATGGCATCGCGCGGCATGAAGATGCCCTCCACGCTGGGATGTGCATTGGGCACGGGCGTTACCGGGGAATAGGTGATGATCTCCCTGATCTTTGCCACATTAATGCCGTAAGAATTTCCATCCACC
>JAETSS010000400.1 GCA_021769545.1 Eubacterium sp. | reverse complement strand
ATTTTACCGGCTATATTATCATGCATATGTATACCGAGGCGAGAACGCCTGCGATATAGCCGATGAGACCTGCCGGAAGAGCGTGTCTCATTTTTTTTACGGAGGTCACACCGAAATACAGCGCAAGAACGTAGAATATAGTCTCACAGCTTCCCACCATGACGGCAGCGGAACGCCCGATGAATGAATCGGCGCCTGCGCTTTCCATGATCTTCTCGGCTACCACGAGAGAACCGCTTCCCGAGACAGGCCTCAGGAATATAAGGGAAATAAGCTCTTCGGGTATGCCTATAAGGTCAAAGAACGGAGCTGCTGCGCTTTCGATAAAATCCATGGCACCGGAGGAGGTCAGGGCTTCTATGGCGATGAATATACCGATTATGAAGGGTAGTATATCGACGCATGTATGAAGACCGTCTTTGGCGCCTTCGATGAAGACATCGTATATGGGGATCTTTCTGCGTATCCCGTACGATACTATAACGGTTATCAGCAGTGGCAGAAACAGTACGGATAAGATACCGAGGATATCAGACATTGTTATTCTTCCTTTCAAAAAATCTGCATGCGGCTACGGAGACAGCCATGGATATCAGTCCCGCTACGATGGACGGAAGTATTATATCCTCGGGGCTCTGGGAGCCGAGATCGCTGCGTATCTTTATCACCGTTATGGGAACAAGCTGTATCATGGACATGGTGAGGGAAACGAACATGCACATTTCGTTGCTGGCATAGGGCGAATTGAGATTTTCCTCATCCAGAAGCTCCATCGCCTTGAGTGAAAAGATGGTGGCGCTGTTTCCGGCGCCGAAGATATTTGCCATGAAGCTCATTATCATCACGGCTATAGTCTGATGGTTTTTTTCGTGAGGGAAAAGAAAAGCCATGAGAGGTTTTACCGCATGTGATATTTTCGCGATGAGTCCTGATTCGTCTGCGATTTTCATCAGACCGCTCCATACGGCCATGATGCCGGCAAGAGCTATTATGAATTCAACGGCTTCGGTGCAGCTGTTCATGAGTCCGTCTGTGAAATCCGCGGTTTTGCCGTTTATTACGGCGAATACTATGC
>JAETSS010000034.1 GCA_021769545.1 Eubacterium sp. | reverse complement strand
TAGAGCATAAGATCCCTTATCAGCAGATATTTCAGGTGATATGCGACAGATTCATGGCCGTGGAAGTAAACCTTGGTGTGGAAGTCGATCTCATGGCGGAATTCGAAGAAATAAAGAAAAATCTTGAAGCCGGAGCATCGGCGGATTACATAGCAAGCCGCGGAGAATATCTCAATGCTATGCTGATAGCGGCATATCTGGGATACGACTTCGTAGACGCTGCAAAGATGGTGAAATTCGACGATAAGGGAAGGTTCATGGAGGACCTTACAAATAAGAATATAGCCAAAGAACTGGCTAATCATAAAGCTGCAGTCATTCCGGGATTTTACGGCTCCAAGATAGACGGGACCGTGAAGACCTTCTCAAGGGGCGGCTCCGACATTACGGGAGCTCTCGTGGCGAGAGCCGTTGAAGCCGACGTATACGAGAACTGGACAGATGTATCGGGCTTCCTTATGGCAGATCCCAGGATCGTGAAAAACCCTAAGCCTATCAGCACCGTTTCATATAAGGAACTGAGAGAGCTTTCATATATGGGAGCATCGGTGCTTCACGAGGATGCAATTTATCCGGCAAGGGTAGCCAATATACCTATCAATATCAGGAATACCAACAGACCGGAAGACCCGGGAACGATAATCACTTCCGAGCCGTCTAAGCTGGAAGAAGGACAGATCATCGCAGGTATCGCCGGAAGCAAGGACTTTACCGTAATAGCCATGTACAAGAACCTCATGAGCAGCGAGCGGGGCTTCATAAGAAAGATGACGGGGATCCTTGAGGATTACGATATTCCTATCGAGCATATACCCAGCGGTGTAGATACGTTGTCCGTAGTCATTGACAACAATGTGCTGGACGGCAAGCTGGACGAGATCGTGGACGAATTCGAGCGTCAGCTGAAACCGGATAACATAGAAGTCTTCGAAAACATGGCACTGATCGCAACTGTAGGTCACGGTATGTCTTCGAGGACCGGTGTAGCTGCAGCGCTGTTCACGGCTCTCGCAAAGGAGAAGATCAACATCAGGATGATCGACCAGGGCTCAAGCGAGATGAACATCATCGTCGGAGTCCAGAACAAGCATTTTGAAGCTGCGATAAAAGCAATATATGACGCGTTCGTGAAATAAGAATCGACTGAGCAAATGCAGTGATGCAGTAAAAGTTGCGATTTATTATGGACTGTCACACTGACGAATATTTTTCGTTAGTGTGACAGTCCGTTTTTCTATTCTATTCCATTTACGGAATCGACTATGGCGTCTGCCAGCATTTCCAGTTCGGCAGCTTTATCGGCCTGCATAGAGGAGGCGATGGAAAGGCGCTCGTTGAGGAGTGTCATGCCCTTAAGCTCCTCGTCGATGAACTTTTCCATGAGATCGCCGGACTTACACGCCCATGAACCGTTTTCTATGATGGCAAAGGTCCTTTTCTGCAGATTGAGAGCCTTCATATCCATCAGGAAATTGTGCATCACAGGATAGATCCCCAGATTGTACGTTACGGAGGCCAGCACTATATGGCTGTATTTCCATGCGTCCGATATCAGGTATGATACGTGGGTATTGGACACATCCACCACCTTGACGTCGGTGACGCCTTTCTGCACTATCCTGGAGGCCAGCGCCTGGGCTGCCGATTCCGTGTTGCCGTACATGGATGCGTAGCAGATCAGCACGCCGTCCACTTCGGGCTCATACCTGCTCCATTTGTCGTATTTTTCGATGAAATACATGAAGTCCCTGCGCCAGATGAGTCCGTGAAGCGGGCATATGAACTTTATCTGATCTAGCAGCCCTGCAGCCTTTCCCAGAAGCGCCTGTATATGAGGACCGTACTTTCCTACGATATTGGTGAGGTATCTTCTGGCTTCGTCGAGCCAGTCCCTGTCGTAGTCCACTTCGTCTGCAAACAGCTTGCCGTCCATGGCTATGAAGGAGCCGAAGGCGTCGGCGGAGAAGAGGGCTCCGTTGGTGATGTCCAGAGTCACCATTACCTCAGGCCAGTGTACCATAGGTGCGAGAACTACCGCGATGGTGTGCTCTCCGAAGGTATGAGTGTCGCCTTCGGTGACCGTGATGCATTCGTGGTCATCAGGGTGGAAACCGAACTGACGCATCAGCAGGTAGCCCTTTTCACTGGATATTATTTTCACATCGGGATATTTCTTCAATATCTGCTCTATGCTGGCTGCATGGTCCGGCTCCAGATGATTGATAACGATCCAGTCAAGCGTGCGTCCGTCGAGAAGGTATTCCAGATTTTCCTCGAACTGACGGTATGCGGACCAGTCTACCGTATCGAAGAGAACGGTCTCCTCGTCCAGCAGCAGGTATGAATTGTAGCTTACTCCGTATGGGATGGGGTGGATGTTTTCGAACAGATGCGTTCTGTGATCGTTGGCCCCTATCCAATACAGGTTATCGGTTATTTCTCTTACATTATACATATTACGACCTCCTGAATCTTAGATGAATCTGTCTTTGCCTTCGCCGCATTCAGGGCATACCCAGTCGGCAGGCAGATCTTTGAAAAGTGTTCCCGGCATGATGTCGGCGTCTTCATCGCCGTTTTCGGCTATATATTCATATCCGCAGCCCCCGCATACATGCGGCGCATCGAGCGGCGCAGGCTTAGGGATTCGAGGTCTCTTCATCTTGACCATAGGCGGAGCCGGCTGCTTTTCTTCCGTTCCGAGAGCCTCAGCCAGCAGCGGCAGGACTTCATTTACGTCTCCTATGATGCCGTAATCGCAGTTCTTGAAGATCGGTGCGTTGCCGTTCTTGTTGATGGCGACGATAGTCGAAGCGTCCTTTATTCCCTTAAGGTGCTGTATTGCTCCCGAGATACCGCAGGCGATATAGAGATTGCCCATGAACTTTCTGCCGGACATTCCCACGAATCTGTCGAGGGGAACGTATTTCAGCGTTTCAGCCACAGGTCTCGAGGAGCCGACAGCCGCGCCTGCAGCCTTTGCAAGATCTTCTATGAGCTTCATGTTTTCCTTTGAGCCGATGCCCTTTCCTGCGGAGACAACTCTTTCAGCTTCTATGATCGGCGTGTCGATGTCGATGCCGACGGAGAAATCGTGACCGTCTTTCTTAAGGGCTTCGACCAGAGCGTTTACCTTGTCGCGCATATCGCCTTCTCTGAAAATCATCTGTTTTCGGAGACCAGTAACAGGTGCGCTTTTCTTCTTGATGGCGCTCTTCGATCCGCCGCCTTCCTTATTTCCGCGGCTCAGTCTGCCGATGATGCCGGATGCGATCACCACTCTCTGGATCTCGTTAGTACCTTCGTATATGGTGGTGATCTTGGCGTCGCGGTACATGCGCTCTACGTCCATGCCTTTGAGGAATCCTGTGCCGCCGAAGATCTGAACTGCGTCATTGGTGACCTCGAGGGCTATATCCGACGCATACATTTTAGCCATTGCCGATTCTACGGAATACGGTTCGTGATGCTCCTTAAGCTCGGCCGCCGAGTAAACGAGAAAGCGCGCGCATCTCAGCTTCGTGGCCATGTCCGCCAGCTTGAAGGAAATTGCCTGCTGTGCGGCGATAGGCTTGCCAAACTGTATCCTTTCCTTTGCATAGGCCAGAGCCTGCTCGTATGCGCCCTGAGCGATACCCAGGGCCTGTGATGCGATGCCGATACGGCCGCCATCAAGAGTAGCCATGGCTATCTTGAAGCCTTCGCCTTCCTTTCCGAGAAGATTTTCCTTAGGGACCTTGACATCATTGAAGATCAGCTCGGCGGTGGAGGAGGAACGTATGCCCATCTTGTCGTAATGATCTCCGAAATCAAAACCGGCCCAGCCCTTTTCAACGATGAAAGCGGAGATGCCCTTGGTGCCTATATCGGGAGTGGTTACTGCAAAGACCACATATGTATCTGCCTTAGGGGCGTTGGTGATGAATATCTTTCCGCCGTTGAGCAGATAGTAGTCGCCCTTATCCATGGCGGTGGTTTCGGTACCGCCTGCATCGGAGCCTGCGTTGGGTTCCGTCAGCCCGAATGCGCCCAGCTTTTCTCCACGTGCCAGCGGAACGAGATATTTCTGCTTCTGGGCTTCCGTTCCGAAGGCGTATATAGGATATGAACCCAGCGAAACGTGTGCGGACAGGATGACTCCGGTGCCACCGTCTACCCGAGCCAGCTCCTCGACTGCGATGGCGTAGCTGAGGATATCCAGGCCCGCTCCGCCGTACTCTTTGGGATACGGGATGCCCATGAGACCCATTTCCGCCAGCTTTTTTACGGCGTCTTCGGGGAATCCGTTTTCCTGATCCATGGAAAAAGCTATGGGCTTCACCTCTTTTTCTGCAAAGGCGCGCATTTTGTTTCTAAGCTCTTCGTGCTCTTTGGTAGGTTTAAATAGCATGTTGACCTCCTTTTTTTGTAAAATCTAAATATAAACATGAAAGTGTTTACTGAATTTTCGAAATATTTATACTAAGATGATAACCTCTTGGACGGCATAAGTCAAGAAGAATCTTGACTTTTTTGGTATAATATTAATTATATTTGCGGATCGCAATATTATTAGTGCTTTTTTCGTGGGCTCCCGATAAAATTGTAGGGCTATGAGTGCTTGAGTATGTTTGCATTTTGCAGGAGGGTGCAATATAATATAATCATCATATTTGGATCTGGCATGACCAGGATCGGATCGGAGGTGCTATGGAATTTCATAAAATAAGTTCACCGTCCCTCAGGGAGCTGTTCGTAGAGCAGCTTCAGCATATGATACTTTCCGGTAAGCTGAAAATAGGCGAGAAGCTCCCCCCGGAGCGTCAGCTTGCGGAGTCCATGCAGGTAAGCCGTTCTGTCGTCAACGGCGGCATTTCGGATCTGGAGAAGATGGGCTTTCTCACGGTAAAGCCCAGAAGCGGGACGTATGTGGCGGACTACAGGCGGAAGGGGACACTTGAAACGCTGACAGCCATAATGAAATACAACGGAGGACGTATACGAAACGATGAGATAAAATCCATCTTTGAAGTCCGTATCGCCCTTGATACCCTGGCTGCGCAGCTTTGCATAGAAAGCATCAGCGATGAGGATATAGAAACACTGCGATGTATCACGGAAAAGATCAGAGATGCGAAGGATATAGAGGAGGCCACCCGGGCAGCCTTTGAATTCCAGCATGAGTTTGCCCTGATGTCCGGGAACACGCTGATACCGCTGATATTCCAGTCTTTCCGGGCTCCGGTCTTCACAATGTGGGATCGTTTCTGCAGACTGTACGGTATCGAGATGTTGTACAGGAGCAACTACAGACTTTGGACGTATATACGGGATCATGACACGGCGGGCGCCATCAGCTGGATACATGAATCCATCAATAGCTGTATAGAGGGAGAACGGGAGATATACTACGACTAGGCCGCGTTATGCAGGCGCGGCGGCAGAGTTAGCATATGGTTTGAATGCGGCCTGGAGATGGCTTGAAAACAGTTGAAAAATGAGAGAAGAAATTAACATATTATTCGTGAATTGAATTGTAAATCGGCGAGATTTATTATAAAATGTAATATTATAATTTGAATTGAATCAGGAGGTAAAAATGGCATATATTTTTGATGAACCATCGAGAACATTTAATGAATATCTTTTAGTACCGGGCTATTCCTCAAAGGAATGCAGAGTCGACAACGTTTCCTTGAAGACACCCGTTGTAAAATTCAAGAAGGGAGAGGAACCGTCCATAACTATGAATATTCCTCTGGTTTCCGCCATCATGCAGGCTGTTTCAGGTGACAGACTGGCAATAGCTCTTGCTAAAGAAGGCGGAATTTCTTTTATATTCGGTTCCCAGAGCATAGAAAGCCAGGCGGAAATGGTGAGAAAGGTCAAGTCTCATAAGGCGGGCTTTGTGACCAGCGATGCCAATATAAGACCGGATCAGACACTGGCGGAATTGCTGGAGCTCAAGGAGAGGACAGGTCACTCCACGACAGCCGTTACCGAGGACGGAACGCCTGAGGGAAAAATGGTAGGTCTTGTTACCAGCAGAGATTATCGTATCAGCAGGACTCCTTTGGACGAAAAAGTCTGCAATTTCATGACACCTTTTGATAAGCTCATATATGCGGAGGAGGGAGTTACCCTTTCGGAAGCCAATGATATATTATGGGAAAACAAGCTGAACGCTTTGCCTATAATCGGAAAGGATCAGCGACTGGCGTACTTTGTTTTCCGAAAGGATTACGATACTCACAAGGCTTATCCCGATGAGCTTCTGGACGAGCACAAGAGATATGTCGTAGGAGCTGGCGTCAATACAAGAGATTATGAGGAAAGGATCCCGGCTCTGGTAGAAGCAGGAGCAGACGTGCTCTGCATAGATTCATCGGAAGGTTTCACCGAATGGCAGAAGGCTACGCTGGATTTCGTCCGTGAAAAGTACGGCGACAGCGTGAAGATCGGCGCCGGCAACGTTGTTGATAAGGAAGGCTTCAACTTCCTGGCAGACGCAGGCGCGGATTTCGTAAAGATCGGTATCGGCGGCGGCTCCATCTGCATCACGAGAGAGCAGAAGGGTATCGGAAGAGGACAGGCTTCTGCAGTCATAGAGGTTGCAAAGGCAAGGGATGAGTACTTCGAGCGTACGGGAGTATATGTTCCTATCTGCTCCGACGGCGGTATCGTTTATGACTATCATATGACGCTGGCACTGGCTATGGGAGCCGATTTCCTGATGCTGGGAAGATATTTCTCGAGATTCGATGAATCCCCTACTGCAAAGCTTACGATAAATGGCAGCTATGTGAAAGAATACTGGGGCGAAGGCTCCAACAGAGCTAGAAACTGGCAGCGCTACGATATGGGCGGCGACAGCAAGCTTTCTTTTGAAGAAGGTGTTGATTCATATGTTCCATATGCAGGACCTCTCAGCGACAATGTGAGACAGTCATTGCAGAAGGTAAAGTCCACTATGTGCAACTGTGGTCTTTTGACTATTCCGGAGCTGCAGAAAAACGCCAAGCTGACGGTGGTTTCCGCTACAAGTATCGTGGAAGGCGGCGCTCATGATGTCATCCTCAAGGATACATCGGGAAGCAGCAACAGGTAGGTTTACGGCGGTTACAGCCGAAATAGATAAAAGAAGCTGAGCAATAGCAGGCTGAGTGACAATAAGCAAAATAAGCAACAAGAAGAAGGTTCGGATATATGAAGCATGAAAAAATTATAGTTCTCGATTTCGGCGGACAGTACAATCAACTTATCGCCCGCCGTGTCAGAGAATGCAATGTCTACTGTGAGGTCCATCCGTATACGATGACCCTCGATGAAATAAAGGCTGCAGAGCCTAAGGGCATCATTTTTACAGGCGGACCAAACAGCGTTTACGGCGACGATTCACCGCAGCATTCCAGAGAAATTTACGATATGGGCGTACCTATCCTGGGGATCTGTTACGGTGCACAGCTTATGGCGCATCAGTTGGGAGGCAAGGTGGAGACTGCGCCTGTCAGCGAATACGGCAGGACAGAGGTGGACATAGACGACAAAGGCGGCCTGTTCGCCGGTGTTGCGGACAGGACCATCTGCTGGATGAGCCATACGGATTACATAAGCAAGGCACCCGAAGGCTTTACGATAACGGCGCATACCCCTGTATGTCCCGTAGCGGCAATGGAAAACAGAGAGCGCAGGCTTTACGCACTCCAGCCCCATCCTGAAGTGATGCATACGGTGGAAGGAACCAAGATGCTGCAGACTTTCGTTAAGGACGTATGCGGATGCAGCGGAGACTGGCAGATGGGATCCTTCGTGGACGATACCATCAAAGCCGTAAGGGAAAAGGTCGGCGATGGAAAGGTGCTGTGTGCGCTTTCGGGCGGCGTTGATTCGTCGGTGGCGGCGGTGCTGCTTTCCAAGGCTGTGGGAAAACAGCTGACATGCGTATTCGTGGATCATGGGCTCCTTCGTAAGAATGAAGGTGACGAGGTGGAAGCCGTATTCGGACCTGACGGATCATATGATCTGAACTTTGTAAGAGTCAACGCGCAGCAGCGTTTTTACGATAAACTGGCCGGAGTGACGGAGCCTGAGGAGAAAAGAAAGATAATCGGCGAGGAGTTCATCAGAGTCTTCGAGGAAGAAGCTAGGAAGATAGGCGCAGTTGATTTCCTGGTTCAGGGTACTATATATCCCGACGTTATCGAAAGCGGTCTCGGAAAGTCGGCAGTCATCAAGTCACACCACAATGTCGGCGGACTTCCTGATTATGTTGATTTTAAGGAGATCATCGAGCCTCTCCGCATGCTGTTCAAGGACGAAGTGCGACGTGCGGGACTGGAACTGGGGATACCTGAATATCTGGTGTTCCGTCAGCCGTTCCCGGGTCCCGGACTTGGAGTCAGAATCGTCGGCGAGGTCACCGAGGAAAAAGTAAAGATCGTCCAGGATGCAGACGCCATCTATCGTGAAGAGATAGCAAATGCAATGGAATCCGGACTGATACCAAAGTACGGACAGGAAGGGACCATAGGACAGTACTTCGCAGCACTGACAAATATGAGAAGCGTCGGAGTCATGGGCGATTTCAGGACATACGATTATGCCGTAGCACTGCGCGCGGTGCTGACAAGCGACTTTATGACAGCCGAAGCGGCACAGCTTCCGTGGGAGGTTTTGCAGAAGGTGACCACAAGGATCGTCAATGAGGTCAAGCATGTTAATAGAGTCATGTATGACTGTACGGGGAAACCGCCTGGGACGATAGAATTTGAGTAGTGACTTGTGTGACTCGCATTCAGAGCCATACTCTGAATAAATACATATTATTTATAACGCCCGTAGCTGTGGGTAGGAACTCATGGCTACGGGTGTTTTATTAAATACCCCACACTCGCTTCAGCTCATCAAGAATAATCTTGAATTTATCCTCGGGAACAGTCGGAAAACCAAACATTATCTGGCATGGCGGCGCTGTTGACGGATCGGCGTAATATGACTCAACGGGATATAGTTTTATATCTATGGAAGCTGCTTTTTCAATAAGCACCTCCGGAGGAGCATCGGTATCGATTTCCAAAAGCAAATGTAGTCCTGCACCATCGCCGCTGACCTCAATCCGGTCTTCGAAAACTTCTGTTATAGCCTCCTTTAGAATTTCCTGCTTCTTTCTATAAAGGGTGCGCAGTCTGTTTATGTTGCGCTCGAAATGCCCCTCTGCGATAAAATCCGCCAGCGCCAGCTGATGCAAAGGCGAAACCTGAGAGCCGTATAGCTGATAA
>JAETSS010000033.1 GCA_021769545.1 Eubacterium sp. | reverse complement strand
GGTCCTATGGACATGATGCTGTAGTCCGTACCGTATTTCTCGGCAAGGATGGCTTCCGCCTCGTGGGAACCCTTGCCCCAGAGGTCTGCCGCATCTATGAATTCTATTTTGTCGTCTTCGATGAGCACGTAGCACGGTGCATCGGAAACGCCTTCGAATATTACCATATCGTATCCGGCGAACTTGATCCTGATACCTGCATGACCTCCTATGGAGCAGTCGTTCATCGTTCCCGTTGCAGGTGACTTCGCCGCTACCGAAAGCTTACCTGAGCATGGCACAGGAGTTCCCGTCATCGGTCCTGTCGTCAAAAACAGCTTGTTTTCAGGTCCAAGAGCATCGATCCCCGGTTTCAGTTCCTCATACATGTATCTGATGGCCAGCCCTTTAGAGCCTATGTACTTCTCCGCAAAATCCATGCGAAGAGGTTCTGTGGAGGCTTTCTTGGCAGTTAAATCGATTCTCAATACGTTGTTTTGATATCCTAACATTGTCATCCGTCTTACCTCCTTTTCTATTCAAATGTCAGCGCATTCTGCGGACATGTCTTCACACACTTAGGATCACCGTTGCAGGTGTCGCATATATATGCCTTGTCTTCTCTGATCCTTACTACCTTCTTAGGACATTTGTCAGCACATGCTCCGCAGCCTATGCAGGCATCCATATCCACTTCTATATGTTCATTTATCGTTATCGCATTTACCGGACATGCTTTAGCACACATACCGCATAATATGCAGTAGTGATCTGCATACTTGAGAGTTCCTTTGTCATAATATGTCTCTATGGCGATCCTCGCCTTTGATGGTATGTATTCTCCTTCTTTATATGCGGAACATACCTGCGCACATAACTGACAGCCTATGCAGTTGGCCTTGTTGAACTTGAGTCTTTTCATTTACTCCCTTCCTTTCCAAAAAAAATAGCAAAGCAACATGCACCCCCTGTCGGGCATGTTTCTCTGCTCCTTTGCACACTGGCAGGTACCGAAATCGCTCCCGGAACCCTAACGTTCTCACCGGCATCTGGTGTCATGTGAGAATCGGAGTATTCTTTTCTGTGATATTATCTAGATTATAACGATTTGCCAAAAGATTGTCAATGGCAAAGGGTTCCAGTACGGTAACTGTGTTGCTGAGTTATTCTAAGTTGTTTGCAGAATTTCCAGCCTATGCGGCGCGGCATTCCAAAACCATATCCCCCTACACTGCTTTCCTTTGGAATATCGCCTGTACGCAGCTTCTTTGCGAACCGCGATTCCAAAACTTGCCGGCAAAAACAGCCCTTTTTTTGGAAAATCTGCACCTTTGCGTAGCGTCGGGGGGTAAATATTCCAAAATTACCGGCCCTTTTCGCTGCGATCTTTGGAATTCATCCCCCGTCCTTATGGAAAATACGGCAGAATTCCAAAGAAAATGCAGTTTCAGAGACATATTTTTGGAATGCCGCTTCTTCTCTCAGTATCTTGAGGCTTTGCCGATGTTGCCCTTTCCTTCTTCCATCATGCCGAAGGTCTCCATGAAGAAGGTCCTCACCTTGAGATCGTATTTATCCGCGGCTGCGTCCACCGCATCCGCCACCACGTCTGCCATGACGACGGGATCGGCCGCGCATCTGGCATTGATTATCAGTGAAAGGGCACTGTACTTACGCTCGAGTCTGCGGTCGTACTGTACATCGTAATCGACTCCGATCATGCTGGCCTTGAAAAAGTCCGTCAGTTCTTCTTCGCTGTCGGCCGCAAACATCTTGAGATGGGGCACATTGCTGTCCGTCTGCTTAAGGCCGTCGCGTATGCCTTCGAAGATGTCGCCGATAACGTCGTTGAAATCAAGATTGCGTTCCTGGCGCTGCTGCATGAAGACCCTCGTATTGAACCAGCTCAACCGGTTCTCCGCATCGATAAACTCCTGAGACTCATAGCCGATCTCCCTGTGCTGTGCCGGCGATCTGTTTGCCAGAAGATAGTCGACGATCTCTCCGACTCCGTCGTTGGTCATTGCCGACATGGTCATGACAGGTGTTTTCGGATATATGCTGCGGATGAAATCCACGATCCTATCCCTGTCCTCCGGGCTTATGGTATCCGTCTTGTTGAGGACGATGAGATCGGCCTCTGCCATCTGAGCATCCAGCAGGAATTTCATTTCCTCCGGCAGATTCAGGTCCGCTTCTTCCGGCATTATCATCCTCAGTCTCTCGGGGTCCACTATGCATGTAAAGGGCATCAGTTCAAATTCATCCGGCTCCTTTTCCTCAATCTCGATGTAGACGTGATCCATGGCTCCGATACCGCATCCGGGGATATCCGAAAATATCACATCGGCTCCCGCCGCTTCCAGCTGATGGAGCCTGCCTACGAGATTTTCATGCTGATAGCATATGCAGCCTCCCGATATGGGAAGCGTCATGACTCCCGCCGCTGCGCAGAATTCCGCATCGACGATATTGCCTGCGCCCAGATCGTTTGCGATGATGGCTGCCGTTCCAAGGCCGCGCCTGTTTATCTCCCGCGCAAAGGCTATCATGGACGTGGTCTTGCCCGCGCCTAAAAATCCGCTCGTTACCATGTATTTCGTGTTCATTTTGTCCCCCGTTTCTTTATACCTGCTGCTTCCTGTAAATGCTGTTGTATGCGCAGAAGGGTATCAGTCTGTCGTCTTCGGTCAGCACCTGTACTCTGCAGCGCTTGACCCGCTCCGCATCCAGGTTGAAGCTGTCCTGAAATGCCATTCCCGTCACCGTGAAGGTATTGCGCCTGTAATAGCTTAAAAATTCATCTAACGCTGTTATCTCGAGGCTGGACTTGTATTTTGGCGTGCTGCGGTCTTCCTCCGCCTTATCCGGCGGCGCTATCTCCCATTTATTCAATACGAAATCCCTGTCCTTTCGTATGACCTCATTCCTGTCTATCTGAGATGCGTCGCAGCAGCTTACGCCGCTTTTCCTTCGGGCATCGGTGAGGGTGCATCTGGCGCTTCCATCCGGCTCTCTGATATATGTGCTGTAAAAGCAGCAGAGTGTGTGTCCCGTGGAAATAGGGCAGTAATGCTCATATTTAAAATCCGGCCGCTGTGCTTCAAGCCGGCGCAAAAGTCCGAACATGGTGACTCTGCCGGGGAAGTCTCCTGTATATACGCTGTCTGTAATTCCCGCATCCCCACTGTGCTCCGCCTGCTGCGGATGTCTTCCGAAAAAGCTGACAGGCTGAAAGTGTATTCCCTTTACCACGTTGACGTTTTCCAGCACGAAATCCATCATCTCGCCTATGTTGTCCGTATTGACGCCTTCAACTACGGTAGGTACCAGCGTCACCGGAAGCCCTGCCTTCTCGCAGTTTCGGATGGCCTGTTTCTTGATGTCAAACAGCGGCTCACCCCGAAGCGCCTCATAGATATCGTCTCTGGTGCCGTCAAACTGCATGAAAATAACGGAAGCGCCGGCTTCCTTCAAGATCTCTGCATAATCAGATTCGAGAGCCAGTCTCCTTCCGTTGGAGTTTATCTGGATATAACAGAAACCCTTTTCCCTTCCCATCCTGATGATATCGGGCAGGTCGTCTCTCACCGTAGGTTCACCGCCGGAAAGCTGTATGTTGAAGGGGCGTTCCTCTCCAAGCTCCAGCAGCAGATCGTACTTGGCTTCGATCTGCTCAAGGGTCGGTTCCCCGCTTCTGTCCGCATCCATCTCGGACCTGGCGAAGCAGTACGGACAATGCTGGTTGCATCTGTCGGTTATGTCTATCAATACGCAGCATGCCGTCTGCAGATGATTGCTGCACGTGCCGCAGTGGAGCGGGCAGCTTTTATCTTCGGGATCGCCGCAGGTAACGGGCTCCTTCGGCGGTATATTGACGACCGGGTTTTCGACCCACTGCATGTAGTCCTCTGCACTTTCGGAAACAGTCGTCTTGAACGTACCATGCTCAGAACATGTCTTCACGAAATATATCCGGTCGTTTTCTTCTATATAATATGCGTCCACCGCTCTGTTGCAGACGGGGCATATGCTCTGCGTTTTTGTTGTTATCATAGTTTTCTCCCACTAACCCAGGTATGTCAGTCACATGATCTGCTCCGGATCTATGCCCGGGATATATAAAAACGTGCACAAAATGCAAAAATCCCTTTTTGTTCACGTCAACAGACATGTACAGCCGCCCTGACCTCTACAGCAGCAGCTCTCCTTCGATGAATCGTCTCGTATTGTCGTTTTCGGGACTGCGAAGTATGCGACCGCAGTTTCCCGCTTCTATGATCTCTCCGTTATGGAGCATGATGACCTCATCGCACATGCGCTTTGCCTGTGCCAGATTGTGAGTGACCGTGACGATGGTGATGTCCTGCTTTTCTCCTATGGAAAGCAGCAGCTTTTCGATCTCCGCGGTGGTATGGGGATCTATGTTGGCCGTCGGTTCATCAAGAAGCAGCAGCTTCGGTTTGAAGGAAAGCGCCCTCGCGAGGGCAACCTTCTGTTTCTCTCCGCCGGAAAGCTTCCACGCCTTCTGCTTTTCCAGACCCGTAAGGTTCAGCTCCTCCATCAGCTCGTGGACCCGCGCAGCTATATGCTTTTCATCTGCGCCTCTTATCTTAAGTGGATAGGCGATGTTGCCGAAAACCGTGGTCGATATCAGATACGGTGACTGGAACACCAGCGTCATATCTTTTGCCGGTATGATACTGCTGCCGTCGTATTCCACGGTGCCGCAGGTAGCCGGCAGTAGTCCCGCTATGATGTTGAGCAGCGTGCTCTTTCCGGCTCCGTTGGGGCCGATTATGGCGGTACGGCTTCCGTGCTTTATCTCTCCCTGAGAAATATCCAGAACGGTCTTTTCGCCGTATGTTTTCTTCAATGCTTCGAATCTTACGTTCATGGCGTCACCTGCTTTCACGTTCCTGAAAATGATATAGTACCGCATTTATTATGAAAGCGATAACAAGAAGTATTATTCCCACGGCTATGGCTCTGTCGTAATTTCCCATGCCTTTGAGCTCCGAGATATATGTAGTCATGACTCTCGTCTTTCCCTTGATGTTGCCGCCGACGATCATTACGGCTCCCACTTCGGATATGGCCCGTCCGAAGCCCGTAACGACGGCGGTGGTTATGCCTACACGCATTTCGTAGATCAAAAGCCTTATACGTCTTACTCTGCTTGCCCCGAGAGTGACCCCAAGGGAATTCACCACGGGCGCCTTTTCCTTAACGACATTATAGGTAAGCCCTATGATTATAGGGCTTACCAGACATATCTGTGCTATTATCATTGCCGGAACGGTATAATTGAGCTGCAGGCTCCCCAGCGGTCCACGACGCATCAGGATCAGGAACACAGTAAGTCCCGCAATGACAGGCGGCAGGCTCATGAATGTGTATATGAACCTGACGATGATGCCTCTGCCTCTGAACTTATATGTTCCTATGATTATTCCCAGAGGGATGCCTATACACGTGGATATTATCACCGACGTAAAGGACACGTAAAGTGACAGCCCGACGATCTCAAAGATCTCCGCGTCACCTGCGAATATTAATCTGAATGCTTCTATTATACCGTTTCCGATAGTTTCCATGATATCTCAAGCTCTCCTATTTTGCGTTAGGAACGAACAATGCCTGTCCGTATTCTTCCTGACCGTATTCGCCGATAAGCTTCTGAGTTTCTTCAGATACGATCCACTGCTGGAATGCCTTAGCTCCGTCGTGGTTGATGTTTTCGTTCTTATCAGGGTTTACACAGATAACGCCGTACTGGTTGTTCAGTGTGCCGCTAGGGTCCTTTTCGCAGAGGATCTTAAGTCCTGTTTCTCCGCCAACGTTGAGCCATGTTGCTCTGTCGGAAAGAGTGTAGCCTTCTTTTTCGTCAGTCATAGTGATAACGTCGCCCATGCCTGCTGCAGCCTCAACGTACCAGTCGCCTGACGGTGTGAGCTCTGCCTTTTCCCATATGGATAATTCCTTCTTATGAGTTCCTGAATCGTCTGCTCTTGAAACGAATGTAGACTGGTTGTTCATGATAGCTGTGAATGCAGCCACTGCATCATCGGCAGCATCTGTGCCTACTCCTGCAGGGTCAGCTTCAGGTCCGATTACTACGAAATCGTTGTACATTACGTCAAGTCTTCCGTCTTCATCGGCATGTCCGCCGTCAACGTATTCTTTTTCTGCTGCAGGTGAGTGAACCAGCAGTACGTCTGCTTCACCGTTTTCGCCCATTGTCATAGCTTCGCCTGAACCTACGGATACTACGTCAACGCTGTAGCCCGTTTCTTCCTCGAATACAGGAAGAATCTCGTCCAGAAGACCGCTGTCCTTGGTGCTTGTGGTCGTGGCAAGGATGATGGTTCCCTTGCTTTCCGTTGCTTCTTCATCGCTGCCGCCGCAGGCTGACAGCATAACAGCCATCGATAATACCATTACCATGACTGTCACTACTGAAATAATTCTTTTTTTCATGGTTACCTCCCTTTACAAAAGTACATAATAGATAGTGTTTACCGCAGAAAAAATATGTATTCCGGAAACCCCGAAAACATAATATCCTGCTATATATAACAACATGCTACTGTTACGGCAAAGCGCTCAAAAAAAACTGCTTAAGCGCTTGGAAACGTTTAAACAGTATGACGTTGATTATATCAAATCATTCTATTAATTCCTTTCCAAAACGGGAGGCGCACAGGTTTCCCCGTACACCCATCGGCATGCCCTCATTGCGTCGCCCCGAAAGCGGCAAACGCTTTAGAAAAACGTGCTCGGTATTATTAGAAACAATTTCGTGTATTCAGTTGTATGCATTATTTCTATTAGATTATACACCATGACGACCGGAAGTTAAAGGCTATACTTGCATTACGGTGTGTTTTTTTCCATTTATGCGACCGATTTTGTTGTTTCGACAACATCCGTATTGACAATCTCTACTGCCCCACAGTAAAATGATTCTGTAATTTACAGCTCTGATTTTCATATGGGCGTCATCTGCCAAGGCGCTCATCACAACAATCAGTGGGATACGCTGATCATATGATGCGAGGCAAACCGGTTTTTCAGATCTGCCTTCGCATTTTTTCTTTTATGATCGGTAATCTGCGTAAAGCCAAAGTGTGATACAGATACAGCAATACAAATTTCACGAGGTGTTTTAACTATGTCAGATAATCAGAACAGAACCATATATACGACGACGGCAGAATGCAAGGGACAGCACAGTCTAAGCGATATGAAGCAGGCAAACGGAGAAGCCACCCTAGTCAGAAAGCCTGTCGACATGTCATCTGGCAGGGAATACGAAAAGTGCCACTTTGCTTTTTTCCCGGGCTGTCAGCTTGGAGCCGCAGAGCCGGAGATCGTAATAAAGGCATATGACTCGATACTTTTCCAGGATCCCGATACGGCGATATTCTTAAGGTGCTGCGGTATGCCTGCAAAGCTTGCAGGTGATGAAGATGCTTTAACCGAAGGTCTCAAGGTCATACAGGATCAATGGGAATCCCTCGGAAAGCCGACTCTCATCACGGCCTGTACGTCGTGCATGGAGCTTCTTAAAAAGGAGCTTCCTCAGATCAGTACCATCACGATATACGAGTTCCTAAGGGATTCGGGCATAAGCGGAGGCTGCAATTCTGTGGATTACAGCCTGTTGAGTTCCCATTCAGGTGCGGACGGCGGTGCATCCGATGACATCATCAGGGAGCTTGCGGAGGGTATGGGCGTGAAGCTGCATACCGAGGGGGAAGGCAGCTATCCATATATAACCGACTGTATCGACTGCCGGGATGCCATCAAGCGCAGCGGAAAAGATGCCGTCCACATACTGGAGCTCATATACGGAATGGGAGACTCCAATACTCATATGATCCATGAGCATGACCACGGACACGATGAAGGTCAGAGCCAACACGATACAGCAGAAAGTATCGAAGCAAACGGCAGCCGGAACAGCCACGGCCATCTCGCGGATAACGGACAGCTTTCCACGAAAACCAATATTACCGATCAGAAACAAACTGATCTCCCGGAAACGGCTGAATGCGACGGCAACTGCGCCGACTGCACTTCTCTCTGCTCGGGCTATTCCCCTACTCCACCTGCCGCCCTTCCTACCAGTGAAGAAAGGCTTGCCAACAGGATAGAGCTTAAGGAAACGCTTCTTGCGCTTTTCTGGAATGAAATTTAGACCGGCGTTCCCATTGCACATGCGCCCTCTTTTCAGCGCGCGGCAGAATTTTTTCAAAAATCAGATAAATTATTCCAGACGATGTTGTTCAAACAACATCGTTATTTTTTCATTGTGTTAGAATCATCATATGATCTCCGCGGGATCGGTAGTTTATTGTTGACAAAAGGAGGAAATATGAAAAAAATATTGACACTGGCTACTGCTGTAGTCCTCGCCATGTCCATGATGATAATGACAGGATGCGGAAGTAGCGAAGAAAAGGACGCCGCAGAAAAACCGGAAGTCACCGTACTTGCCGCAGCAAGCCTTACCGATGCTCTCGACGAGATAATCGCGGAATACGAAAAGGATGCAGACTGCACCATCACCCCTAGCTATGCAGGCTCGGGAGATCTGGTACAGCAGATCGAGGGCGGAGCCCCTTGCGATATATTCATCTCGGCTTCAAAGGCGAATATGGATCAGCTGGAAGAAGGGGATTATATCGATACAGACAGCAGACAGGATCTGCTTCTCAATACGCTGACGCTTATAGCGACGGCAGAAAAGAAGGATGACATAACCATGGATACGCTGACATCCGACGCGGCAGGCACTATCGCCGTTGGTGAGCCTGAAACGGTTCCTGCGGGAAAGTATGCTACTCAGGTGTTCGACAATATGGATATCACTGATCAGCTCTCAGGCAAGATCGTTTATGCAAAGGATGTACGTGCGGTGCTCAATTATGTTGAGAGCGGCGATGCAGACTGCGGTTTCGTATACAGGACGGATGCTCTGCTTATGGATAAAGCAAGCGGAGCTATCATAGGTGATGTTGACGAAAGTCTCCACGATCCTATCGTTTACCCTGCAGCACTCTTAAAGGATGCTCCGCAGGCAGAATTCGCAGCAGATTTTTATGAATTCATCCAAAGCGATTTTGCAAAGGAAGTTTTTGAAAAGTACGGGTTTACGGTTAAATAATCAATAAAGAACAGAGAAAAGCATTATGAGCGATATGATCGAACCTATTATATTATCAATAAAGGTTGCTCTTCTGGCAACGGCAATAGCATTTTGTCTCGGTGTGTTCTTCGCATACCTTCTGAC